>NZ_SRIO01000094.1 GCF_004684205.1 Candidatus Macondimonas diazotrophica | reverse complement strand
CTGTGCGCCGATCTTGTTGCGGCATTCCATGTGGCGCATGCGACCACACTTCAGCAGGAGCGATACCGGTTCACGCAGATTGCCCCCTATCTCATTCGCCTGCCGAAGGTCGATCTCTCTGTCCCGCCATTCCCTCCAATAGGAGAACACAGCGGAGAGCGCTTCCTTGCGCTCTACAAGACGGCGGTCGAGCGTGCTGTGACTGTGCT
>NZ_SRIO01000093.1 GCF_004684205.1 Candidatus Macondimonas diazotrophica | reverse complement strand
CTGGGATGGGTGCTTATGAAAGGTCTATAGTCATGCGGTATCGACCCGACTACAACCCAGACAACGGGTGAGGAAGGAGTAGATATGATTTCCGCTGATGACTCATTTGATCGCACCGTAGCTATGATTGATAAGAGCGTTAAAGCCCCAATAGACCTTAGAGGATTGACACCATTCGATCGAACCATGGTGATGATTCACCGTCCTGACTGCCCG
>NZ_SRIO01000092.1 GCF_004684205.1 Candidatus Macondimonas diazotrophica | reverse complement strand
GTTTGTACTCCATTAACTTTCTAGCCATACCAGCGAGCATCTCATCCGATTTGCTTGACGCGGTGCAGAGAACCCGCATATCATCCGGCATCTCTCTGGGAAAGATGTGGTGGATACTGAAAACGCCCTTGTTTATTGTTACCACATGCACGGTGTCATAGTTCGTGTAGCAGCCAAGGACTACCTCGTCCTGTTCAAGTCTTGTCATTTTCTTCA
>NZ_SRIO01000091.1 GCF_004684205.1 Candidatus Macondimonas diazotrophica | reverse complement strand
CGATGGTGGAAATATCTTGGATAACGTAGCGAAGTGGAATGTAGGTAAGATCAAGTTGCTCGCCATCCAACCGGCATCTGCGGCAGAAGGATTGAACTTGCAGCAAGGGGGGCGCCGTATCGTGTGGCTAACCGCTGGCTATAACCTGAGCCACTGGGTGCAGCTAAATGGGCGCGTCTCCCCTCTCAGACAAAAGCAAGCTGGTCTAAACAGAGACGTATACATTCACCGCTTGA
>NZ_SRIO01000090.1 GCF_004684205.1 Candidatus Macondimonas diazotrophica | reverse complement strand
CATCACCCAGGCGCGGTTGGATGGACCAAGACCAGTCAAATCGATCGGGCAATCGCGACGGTGAATCATCACCCACGCACGGTCGAATTGATCAAGACCGTTCAGGTCAATCGGGCAATCGGGGCGGCTGATTATCACCCATGCGCGGTCGGATGAGCTAAGCCCCGTCAAATCGATCGGGCAATCGGGTCGATGCGTCATCACCATTGCGCGGTGGATCGGATCAAGGCCTGTCAGATCGATTGGAGAACTCGGGTCATTGG
>NZ_SRIO01000089.1 GCF_004684205.1 Candidatus Macondimonas diazotrophica | reverse complement strand
CCGCCGCGTCTGCAGGGACAAAAACGTACAGCACAGGCGTCGTGACTTTTGATGTGGCTCCTGGCGGCACTGCTGCCTATGTCGGTGTGTGGATCTCCGGAACGTTCAAGGGCGGTTTCAAGCTGCCATCATCTGTTTTCTACACAGCGCAAGGCACCTATCAGCTGCAACCAATCACGATCAGGATTCCGTGATGCCGACATTCGACGTGCAAGTCACCGCTGACGCATACGGGGAACAGCAATTCCCCTATGTTGTCGAGGTTG
>NZ_SRIO01000088.1 GCF_004684205.1 Candidatus Macondimonas diazotrophica | reverse complement strand
CTTCTTTCAACAGATCTTCGCGCAGGGTGCAGCAGATGCAGCCGTTACTCATCTCCACCAGTCTTTCCTCGCACCGGTTGAGCCGCACTTCACTGTTGACCCGCTTGGCGTCGATGTTGACCTCCGACATATCGTTGACGATGACTGCAACGCGCCGGCCCTCGCGATTATGGAGGATGTGATTTAACAGCGTGGTTTTCCCCGCACCGAGAAATCCGGACAGTACCGTGACCGGCAGTTGTTTCATGGTCGTCGCTCCACACACGTTCTCTTGTTCATCAACAGTC
>NZ_SRIO01000087.1 GCF_004684205.1 Candidatus Macondimonas diazotrophica | reverse complement strand
GAGCGTTCGACGTGGTTTGCTACAGCTTCCGCGTAGCATTTTCGACGGTATTCAACGATGTCTCGGCTCGCATTCCGCTTCAATGCTGATTCATATGCCGAGTAAGCGATATCGATGCTGCTGATACGCGCTTTTTTTGCGAGTTCATCCATGCTCATTTGTCATACCCCAATTCACGCTCAGCCATTGCCCTTGCTGCATCGCTGGCGTACTTGCGGCAGATGCGTGCCAGGTCCTGATAAACCGCCTCGCGGTCTCCGTCTCGCAGGGTCGCCGCAAGATGTGTGA
>NZ_SRIO01000086.1 GCF_004684205.1 Candidatus Macondimonas diazotrophica | reverse complement strand
GCGTTGGCCAGAAAGGGTCTGCTTGCCCTTAGCCCGATGTTCGACGAACAAACTGGACTCTTATGCGGGTCTGGATATTCGCCTACAGAGGATGGATGGAGGATGATAGATGAAGCTTGCGCCAGATCTCCTGATGTCCGTCATTGCGCATGTCGATGAATCGGGTGAAAAAATAGAGCTTGAGATTCGGCCGAAAAAAAGGCGGGTCGAATCGCGGTTTCATCCATTCTCTGGTGAACTGTACGAATTGGATATAACGCCGCCTGAAATCGAGGTAAAGCTTAGCCTCGATGACGCTCAGAGACTGGCCGACACATTATGGACTTGCGGTATCCATCCTCG
>NZ_SRIO01000085.1 GCF_004684205.1 Candidatus Macondimonas diazotrophica | reverse complement strand
ATCGCGATATCGCGCCGGCCGTGTTTCAATCCGCTCCCGGCTTATTAGCCGGGAGATACCAGCAGGAGCAGTGCGGAAAATCTCGGCCACGCGCTCGTTTCAATCCGCTCCCGGCTTATTAGCCGGGAGATACGATCGGGCTCTCCGGACAGTAGCGGATACCGCGCCGGTTTCAATCCGCTCCCGGCTTATTAGCCGGGAGATACCGCATGGAAGTTGGCAAGATCTCGGCTGAGATTCAGTTTCAATCCGCTCCCGGCTTATTAGCCGGGAGATACGCTGTGAATGATGGATTATCGAATAACGGCCAATGTTTCAATCCGCTCCCGGCTTTTTAGCCGGGAGATACGCCGCACGCGTGGGG
>NZ_SRIO01000084.1 GCF_004684205.1 Candidatus Macondimonas diazotrophica | reverse complement strand
GGCGGTGTGCCAGGGTATCTCCCGGCTAATAAGCCGGGAGCGGATTGAAACGCCATACTCGCCACAATGGAAGTATTTGATCTTTGTATCTCCCGGCTAATAAGCCGGGAGCGGATTGAAACTGGGGCGGACGTACCGCAACAACAGTCCGGCAGAGTGTATCTCCCGGCTAAAAAGCCGGGAGCGGATTGAAACACCGCAGCACTTGCAGCGCGCAAACGCAGGCACTGTATCTCCCGGCTAAAAAGCCGGGAGCGGATTGAAACTGGTGCACATCGTCGGCACCGCCCGTGCGAAGGATGTATCTCCCGGCTAAAAAGCCGGGAGCGGATTGAAACTCGGCAGCTCGTTTATCGAGATGCTCCGCGCGCGGTATCTCCCGGCTAAAAAGCCGGGAGCGGATTGAAACCGT
>NZ_SRIO01000083.1 GCF_004684205.1 Candidatus Macondimonas diazotrophica | reverse complement strand
CGATTGCCCGATCGATTTGACTGGTCTTGGTCCATCCAACCGCGCCTGGGTGATGATTCACCGTCGCGATTGCCCGATCGATCTTAAAGAGTTCGGCTCTCGTAACTGTGCCGGGGTGATGATACATCGACCTGATTGCCCGATCGATTTGACTGATCTACTTCCGGAAGACCGCGCCTGGGTGATGTGCGAGCGTCCAGATTGCCCCGTTGATCTGACTGGTCTAGCCCCTTATGATCGCGCATTGATCATGATAAAGCGCCCCGATTGCCCGATCGATTTGACTGGTCTTGGTCCGGTAACCAGAGCTTGGGTCCTGAAAAACCGCCCCGACTACAAACCGGACAACGGTTGAGTAAAAGGTAAACAGATATGGCTTCCACCGGTACCCCATTTACTAGCGTATTGGCAATGACCAATGATCCAAGCTCCCCGATCGATTTGAGAGGTCTCGATTCA
>NZ_SRIO01000082.1 GCF_004684205.1 Candidatus Macondimonas diazotrophica | reverse complement strand
ACCGGTTCGCTGGGACAGTATCGATTCGAGAGGCCGAGACGAATTATTCGATTGTGACCGCACAATTTCACAGGATGATCAGCTGATGGCCGGACCGACTACCACCGTTAAAAACGCAATGCTCGACAACGCATTCCCATCAGGCAGCGCAAGCCTGTCACTGCACAGCGGTGACCCTGGAGAAACAGGGCTCAACGAGCTGTCTGGCGGGTCGCCAGCCTATGCGCGCAAAAGCGTGACGCTGACCGCCGCGTCTGCAGGGACAAAAACGTACAGCACAGGCGTCGTGACTTTTGATGTGGCTGCTGGCGGCACTGCTGCCTATGTCGGTGTGTGGATCTCCGGCACGTTCAAGGGCGGGTTCAAGTTGCCAACGTCTTCGTTCTATCCAACGCAGGGCACCTATCAGCTTCAGCCAATCACGATCAGGATTCCGTGATGCCGACATTCGATGTTCAAGTCACCGCTGACGCATACGGGGAACAGCAATTCCCCTATGTTGTCGAGGTTG
>NZ_SRIO01000081.1 GCF_004684205.1 Candidatus Macondimonas diazotrophica | reverse complement strand
AGCAAATCGGATGAGATGCTCGCTGGTATGGCTAGAAAGTTAATGGAGTACAAACAATGACTTATCCTTTCGATGAGGCTGAATTGCCACGACTTGGTAAAAACGTTATCCGCACAGAGGTGCTTAAGTACGGCACAGTTACTGGATCCCAAGCATATGGAACCGCGCGGGCGGATTCAGATTTTGATATCGCTGTTCCGATAGGCTGTGTGAGTATGGTCATGAAGATAATTGGAGATCGGGAAACCGCGGATAGCGATTACTTTGCGGGATTTTATTTTAGGGATGGTGATGGAGTTGTGGTGAATATCATACCGCTCCATTTTCATACGTATAGGGCATGGATCTTAGCCACAAAGATGATGACCGTAGCCTTGAAGGATATGCCCTATCTGAGTAGTACGAGTAAGTACGCCATGTTTGAGGGGTTTGTTGCTTTGTTCAAGATCGCGACCCCATATCCTTACGGTGAGGAGTAGACCTTGAAACAGTACCTTGAATTACTCCGAACGGCTATGTTTACGGGGGAGGAAA
>NZ_SRIO01000080.1 GCF_004684205.1 Candidatus Macondimonas diazotrophica | reverse complement strand
CATCACCCAGGCGCGGTTGGATGGACCAAGACCAGTCAAATCGATCGGGCAATCGCGACGGTGAATCATCACCCACGCACGGTCGTATGACGTAAGCCCCGTCATGTCGATCGGACAATCAGGGCGATAGGCCATGACGTAGGCGCGGTCCTCGGCGCTCAAGCCGTCCAAGTCAATCGGGCAATCGGGGCGACTGGTTATCACCCAAGCGCGGTGGATCGGATCAAGGCCTGTCAGATCGATTGGAGAACTCGGGTCATTGGTCATTGCCAATGCGCGGTCAAATGAGTCGTCGGTGTTCATGTGTGTGTCCTATGTTCAATTGTCTGGGTTGTAGTCGGGTCGATTCTTCAGGACCCAAACGCGTTCGAATGAATCAAGACCTGTCAGGTCGATCGGACAATCGCGACGGTGAATCATCACCCAGGCGCGGGCAAGGGAGTTGAGACCAGTCATATCAATTGGGCAATCGGGGCGCTTGGCCATCACCCAGGCGCGGTTGGATGGACCAAGACCAGTCAAATCGATCGGGCAATCG
>NZ_SRIO01000079.1 GCF_004684205.1 Candidatus Macondimonas diazotrophica | reverse complement strand
GCCGCTTCAGCGCGCGCAACGGCATACGGCGCCTGCACAACTCCTGGAGGCGTTGCGCCGCGAGATATTCAGTCACCGAGCGGTGGTGGAAGCGCACGCGGCCGTACGAGGCAAAGGTGAACAGGGGCCGCTCGAGTAGCGCCTTGCGCTCATCCGGCTTCCAGTCCGCCAGGATGATCGATGGTTCGAGAGCGGCTTCCTGCGGAGCGACATCGGCGGCGGCGTTATGTCGGATCGCCGTGCGGCGGGTGACGAGCAGCGCCAGCGCGAGACGGCTCGCGCCTTCGAGGGCCTTCTCCGCCGAAAGCTCGGCCGGCTCTGGCCGGTCATCCCGGGGCAGCAACTTGACGCGCACGTTTTCGCAAACCTGCTCCCGGTGACTGCGGATGCGGTTTTGGACTTTCCAGCCCGCGCAAATCTCGATCAAGTCCTGCGGGCGGCGAGCAAACGGGAGGGCGTCGCGCCTTTTCAGTTCTGCCAGCAACTGGTCGGAATTACCAACACCCTGAAGCCGCGCGAACTCGCCAATCTGCGCTTGGGACAGTGGAATCAGGGCGACACGGCGCCAAGCCGATACTTCGTCGCTA
>NZ_SRIO01000078.1 GCF_004684205.1 Candidatus Macondimonas diazotrophica | reverse complement strand
ATGGACGGGTTGAGCATGAGCAAACGTTCTGACCTGTGGGACGCATTCGCACGATCGGTGCGCGACCACATCAATGACTACACGGTTCCCCAATACGGGGATTACCCGGATGACTTACTCGAAGAATTCAGCGCGGAGAACTGTGTGCGTGCAATTGAGAAATACGTGCGCAGGTACGGGAAGAACAGCCGCCCCGGGCAGGCTCAACTGGACATGCTGAAGATCGCTCACTATGCCAGCGAGGCGTATCGGAAAATGGGTGAAGAGAATGGATAAAACAGAACGGTCAAAGTGGCATTGGTTGCTAGACCCTCTGGTAACCCTAACAAACCTGATGGATACAAAGGCGGATACCGATATAGATCGTGTGCGCACAGATATCCGAAAGGTAGCCAGCGTGCTGCTCCTTACGTATGTAAAGGAGAACAAACTGGAAGCAAGCTGGATAATTCGCCGGCACGATAATTTTCGAGTGTTTAAGGTGGATGGCGTATCGTATCAGTATGCAGACAAGTTCAACCTGCTTTCCGGGAATGGTAGGAGGGCTATCCTTGATGATGTCTACGGCATACCTTATATAGATGCCCTTATGCGGTTCAACGAGATGGAACGTAAAATGGATGAAGAAAATGACAAGACTTGAACAGGACGAGGTAGTCCTTGGCTGCTACACGAA
>NZ_SRIO01000077.1 GCF_004684205.1 Candidatus Macondimonas diazotrophica | reverse complement strand
GCGATTGCCCAGCGTTTCGGCTCTCGGCTCCATGCGGCCCACTCAGCGCCGTGCGTCGGCAAATCGACGCTTGGCGTCGATGATGCTGCATATATCTTACCATCTGGGCCAATCGACGCTTGGTGCGGCCCGTCTGGCGATCCGTCTGAATCGCGGACGTAAACGACACATGGCGATGAGCCGGCTGGCGCTGAAGCCGTCCAGTCGTCTCCTGGATACAGCACACCGCATGCAATCGCCTCCCCATATTCAGGCGCGGCGAATAGCACACGGTCGAGAGGCGCAAGCGCGTTGCCCTCGTCGGCAATATCGACCCGAGCAATTGCGCCCTGCCGATATAGCGCGTTGTAGCTATAGCGCGCGATTGATTGCGCCGTCGCGTCGTCTCTGCAGAACGGCAGTGAGAGCGTTTGGACGTTGTTCGCTGTCCCGCCTGGCGGAACGAATCGATAATTTGCCGGCGCTCCTGTCAGCGCGTCTGTGTACTCAACGGCAACCGAGTCAATGGTTTTTGGCCGATTGCTGCGCGTGATCGTGATCGATTGCGCGCTTCGTGGCGTGATCAGCAGCGACGCAGCGCCTTGTGAATCGACTACCGCATAAAGTTTGCCTGCGCGCCAGACTGGCCGAGCGTTTGCCGTATCCAGCAGGCTGCGCAGAATCTCCCATGGAGACAGGCCGGAGTAGTC
>NZ_SRIO01000076.1 GCF_004684205.1 Candidatus Macondimonas diazotrophica | reverse complement strand
TTGATGGCGGATTTACGCAACGACGACGGGCCACTGATACGGATCGGGGCCGCGAACCGGGGGGATCCACTCCGACCTCGGTAAGGGAACGCCTCCCCGAGTTCAGCCCCAAGGATCCGCCTTACCTTCTCTGCTTCTTCCGGGGTATCGATATCCACATCGATGAAATGGATCTTGTTGGTCCGTATTCCGAAACCAATCGCGCTGTTCTGGCGATAGCGCTTGATACGATCCTCCGTGTTACGGATATCGATGCCCGGCCATCCCGGTATCCCAACGATATACCCACCGCTGATGTCCGTAGGAACTCTGCCCATAGACGCGCGAGACAATATGGATGTCGGGTGGATCTCGATGCTCGTGTCACAGACTACGGGAAGGATCTCCGTGAGCGGCCACTCACTGGTCAGCAGTCCATCCCATTCTTTCGATGTGGCCCCTGGATGCTTGACCTTTAGTTCTGTAATAGGGGTCGTTTCCCCCTGCTGATTTTCCAGCATTGTGTCCTGCTCCGGGTGTGGTGTGCCCATAAGTTACCATTAGCCTAGCGCGTCGGCAAGGGACAAAGCTTCCCGTCGCTCCTTGGCGTAGCTGAACAACATGTCATTGACGGCGGCCTTACCTTCAAGAACACCGGGAAATACTTCATCGATCGTGTCAACGCATGTCAAGCGGTGAATGTATACGTCTCTGTTTAGACCAGCTTGCTTTTGTCTGAGAGG
>NZ_SRIO01000075.1 GCF_004684205.1 Candidatus Macondimonas diazotrophica | reverse complement strand
CAAGTCACCGCTGACGCATACGGGGAACAGCAATTCCCCTATGTTGTCGAGGTTGACGCGCCGATTGTTGGTCTTGCTGAGATTGTTTGGCCGGCAGGGCTGTTCAGCCTGCAGCCATCGACGAGCCTTGATTTCAGCGCCGGCGAATCTGAGCAAATGCTCGAAGGTTATCGGCAGCGCATCCAGACGGCCGGCAAATATGCTGTTCTTTCCGGCCGCATGGAGTGGGGCGGGGCTGAGTCGGCCACCATGCGCCAATGGCTTCTAGCGGCTCAGGATTGGCCATGGGTGGCGCACAATGTGCCGTTTTTTGGCTCTACGGTATCGGTGCACGGGCATTGGCTTCAGCAATATTCGGTGATTACAGATCCGGGGCGTATCTCGGTCGATATTGAGGCTTTGCTGACATGGGAGTGATGCAGTCCCTGACGGGCCACGATCCACAGCAGATCATCACGCTTCTGGACGTCAACGGAAGCCGGTATTGTGATCAGGCGCAGGCGGTGACATTTGACGGCTACCAATGGGCGCCGCTGGACTTCACCGCCGTGCAATCGTCAGACGCCTATTCGCCGCTGGAAATCAAAATATCAGCGTCTCGGCACATCAATGCAAACGGCCCATGCCGAATGATGCGCATTGCTGGTTCGGACGTGCTCTATGATGCGGTTGGGCTCGACGTGATCAGCATTGATAGCGGTCCCGGTCTTTGCGAAATCGTCCTTGGCTATATCGATGCGAGCACGCCAAGCAATCGTACCTATTCGGTGGACTATTACCACGGTCTGAGGCGGTATTCAGACCCAGAGTTGCCCGCGCATCAGTCGTTTTTCGCGGACAGCGCAGCGCAAAACTC
>NZ_SRIO01000074.1 GCF_004684205.1 Candidatus Macondimonas diazotrophica | reverse complement strand
ACGTGGAGACTTTGCTGGACCGATTCGTCGAAGGTTGCGCCAGGGTCACCCGTGATGACGGCGTTCCCGATGGCGGCGACCCTGGCTACTACCAGGCTTACCCTGAACTCCAGGAATGCGAGCCAACTTTTGACCCTTATGGACTGGACGTGGACTGGAAATCCATTGATCTCGATCTCGGTTACAAGATCTTGAACTTCCCCAACCTCGTCTCAATGACCGCTGATCGGGTAGAAGACGTGTTAAACGTCAACTTCGAAAACATCGACTACCGGCGGGAACAGTACGCCGCACTCGGCCTTAAAGCCGCCGGCATCGCCGGTGATCTTCGAAAGCGCTATCACTTGCCCAGCCCGGACTACGGGGAGTGGAATCCAGTCGAGAAAATACGCCAGACGATCGCAGCGTTCGAAGAGAGACGTCAGCGCTATGATCACGCGACCATATCCGACGAATGCGTTGAGTGACCCCATCGGCGGGGCAAGCACCCGCAGCCTTTTGGCTTTCACTTGAACGCGGTATCGATTACAACCGCTCCAGCGTTATCACAGGATAGGTTGCTCGTTTGTCATGACGAGCACGCTGCATTGCAGCCGGTCGAGGAGTCGGGCGTCGCGCGCACTCTGCAGCCACCGGGCCATGACCGTCGGATGGTCATGGGCGACGATCACCAGATCGGCACCCATGTCATGGGCATGGGCCGCGATTTGCTCGGCCGGCGCGCCGCGGCGGATGAAGGCCGTCACTTCCATGCCTTGCGCCTGGAGCGACGCCACCACCGGATCGATCGCCCGCCTCAGATCGTCCTTCTCCCGGCTCCAGACATTCGGCGGCCCGACGGCTTCGGCGATCGCCATGGCGCC
>NZ_SRIO01000073.1 GCF_004684205.1 Candidatus Macondimonas diazotrophica | reverse complement strand
GGAGATACCCGGCGGCATCACCGGCCACGTTCTTGTATCTCCCGGCTAATAAGCCGGGAGCGGATTGAAACGAAATCACGATCCTTGTGCGGCTCCAGTGCCGCCGGGTATCTCCCGGCTAATAAGCCGGGAGCGGATTGAAACTTTGGCGGGAGATCGCGGCAAAGAGCGTTGCCGACCGTATCTCCCGGCTAATAAGCCGGGAGCGGATTGAAACACATTACGGCCCATCGTAGCGCACGGCAAATCCGGTATCTCCCGGCTAATAAGCCGGGAGCGGATTGAAACGTCTGTATTGCCAAGCCACCATGGCCGCGTCCCGGTATCTCCCGGCTAATAAGCCGGGAGCGGATTGAAACCTGTCGTCATCGGCGAGGTTGGCGTATACGATGCGTATCTCCCGGCTAATAAGCCGGGAGCGGATTGAAACTTAGAAACTCGCTCTATCCTGGCGTGAACGACGACGTATCTCCCGGCTAATAAGCCGGGAGCGGATTGAAACTGGAACTGGCAGATCAACGGCCTGATCGGCTACGGTATCTCCCGGCTAATAAGCCGGGAGCGGATTGAAACGTCAATTGCTATCTCCGCGCCGCGGTCGATTCGCGTATCTCCCGGCTAATAAGCCGGGAGCGGATTGAAACTGAGATTGCCTCGCAATTCGTCGCTTTCGCCCCGGGTATCTCCCGGCTAATAAGCCGGGAGCGGATTGAAACACGACGGACTCCGCGGGGATCCATGCCGGATTTGCCGTATCTCCCGGCTAATAAGCCGGGAGCGGATTGAAACAGAGCGCGTGCCACGGCTGTTATCGACTCAATTAAGTATCTCCCGGCTAATAAGCCGGGAGCGGATTGAAACATGCAAACCTTGCT
>NZ_SRIO01000072.1 GCF_004684205.1 Candidatus Macondimonas diazotrophica | reverse complement strand
GGCCTCTCTGGCACAGAGGCAAAACAGAGTGGAACTCTCATCTTCCTCCCGAAACGGGTGGACAATATACAGCGCTGACGACGAGGAATTCGCAGCAGCGAGCGTCGAAGGGCATGCGATCATCCTGGATGAGGATGGAGATTATGGTGTCTTCTTTAATGGGGATCACTGCAATACATTCAGTTCGGATGCTTATGAGCTTTCCGAACTGATTTCACGTATTTCGGCAGCTACTACAGCTTCAAGTCCTCTCTGGAACCAGGTCAGAAAAGATATCCTTCGAGATTTCCAGTTCAACTACGCTGACCAGGAAACCTACGACACACTGGACGACGTGATCGACACAGCACGTCTTATGGTATCCGAGGCGTATTATGACGGACCTGATTTCGAGAATCTTGAAGACGCTGAGAAGCGGGTGATTCTGGCCTATATCTTCACGCTGACCGACTACGGCCTGAAGCACGACGACCGGTTTCCTCCGCCCCTCGAAATACCCGAAGCCCTGATCCTCATTCTCCTTTCCGCGAACCGCCAATGCCCACTCCAAGAGACAGATTGATATTTCGGGTCGTCTGGAAGATTCGCGGCATCCCTGTCGGCGAATTCCTCTGCAAGCGCCGACAAGTCGACAGTCTCAAGAAAGCAGTCGCCAAGATGATCCCGGTTGATGGTGAGGTTGTCTCTTTTGATATCTACCAAGGATTTAACAATACTCAACAAAGAAAAGGAATGCCGATTCAGTGGGAGCATGTTGAGACCATCTTCGCCGGATCGGACCTCCTGGATTACTGACATGGAATCGCTTGATATAGAATCTCTCGGCAACATTGGCGGACTGGTCGGACTTCTAGGTGTCGCCGGCATGATCCTGTGGCAGGCCTACAAGAACCTGTCTCCGAAATGGC
>NZ_SRIO01000071.1 GCF_004684205.1 Candidatus Macondimonas diazotrophica | reverse complement strand
TGTTGCAGCTTTCTCCGCGTTCAATGGCGGCCTTAAGGTCATCAAAATTTGCTTTGACGTACCATCCGTGATCCATATCCGTGGCGCCAATGATAAATATTACCGAGACATCATCGCTTTCCTTAACAACGCCCACGATATGACTTAATACGGCTACCACCGGGATTCCGGATTCGCCTTCCAGTTCGATTACTGGGATGCCTTTTGTGTTCATGGCTGTTTACCTATGTTAATTAACGGATGAAATAGTCAGACCGACTGATCGTTACCCAAGCACGTTCATATGGCCCAAGGCCGTTCATGTCGATCGGGCAATCGGACCGGTGCGTCATAACCCAGGCGCGGTCGTATGGTCCAAGGCCGTTCAGATCGATCAGGCAATCAGGCCGACTGGCCATCACTACTGCGCGGTCAAAGGAGCTGAGACCCGTCATATCAATTGGGCAGTCGGGGCGCTCGGCCATCACATAGGCGCGCTGGTTTGAACTCAGCCCTGTCATATCGATCGGGCAATCATGGCGGCGGGCCATAACGTAGGCACGCTCAAATGGTTCAAGACCTGTCAGATCGACAGGATAATCGGACATGTGCGCTATTACATAGGCGCGGTCGAATGATTCGCCGGCGTCGAGTTGTACTTCGATCGTCATGTCTATTTACCTTTTGTCTGGGTTGTAGTCGGGTCGGTTTTTCAAGACCCAACGGCATAGATCCTCGTCAAGCCCATCCAAACTTACAGGACAGTCTTCCCGAGTCACCATTACCCAGGCACGGTAGGTCGGATCGATACCCGTTAAATCGATCGGGCAATCGCGACGCTCGACCATTACCTTGGCACGGTTGGATGGACTAAGACCCGTCAAATCAATCGGGCAGTCAGGACGGTGAATCATCACCATGGTTCGATCGAATGGTGTCAATCCT
>NZ_SRIO01000070.1 GCF_004684205.1 Candidatus Macondimonas diazotrophica | reverse complement strand
GGCGCGCAGATGCGCTTTGATCTTCGTGAAGGTTTCCCGCTGGTGACCACGAAGAAGGTGCACTTTAAATCCGTCGTGCATGAACTGCTGTGGTTCATCCGGGGCGACACGAATGTGAAGTACCTGAATGACAACGGTGTCACTATCTGGAACGAGTGGCTTGCCCCGTGGCCAAAAGAGCGTCCAATCGTAAAAGTGCCTAGGATAGATAAAGCGCCTGCGCCCTATAATGGCGACTTCAGTATACGCGGAGCAAATGCCTCTAGGGAATCCGTGGACGGTAAGTTAGCTAGTGCGTGGACTAGGATGATGTACAGATGCTATGATCCATCTGCGCATAATTTCAGATTTTATGGGGCTAAAGGGGTTACTGTAGCATCACACTGGCATGATGTGGCTAACTACATATCCGACGTTAAGACACTACCACACTGGGACTACAAACTAGCCAACTGGAATGATTTTGAGTTGGATAAAGACTACTTTGGTGCTAACCAGTATGGCCCCGATACATGTGTATGGCTCCCAAAGGACGAGAATATCAACTGCGATTGGTTATACATAAAGTCCCCCGATGGAGAGGAGTTCGTTGTAGATGGGTACGCTAAGGCAGAGGTTGCGCTTGGTATAAAGTCATCTACCTTGCATAGGTTCGTTACAGATTGTGTGCCTGACACGTTAAAAGGCCCCAATAAAAAATTTAAGGGGTGGGAGTTTTCTATCGCGGCTCCTATCGATGGATTATTCAGGAGAGCTTTGGTTCCTCGCGGCGAGCTTGGCCCGATCTACGGTAAACAGTGGCGCGCCTGGCCCTCCCCCGATGGACGTTCAATTGATCAACTCGCGCAGGTGATCGAGCAGATCCGCCGTGATCCAGATTCCCGCCGGCATATCGTCAGTGCCTGGAACGTGGCCGACCTGCCCGACATGGCGCTGGCCCCCTGCCATTGTCTGTTCCAGTTCCATGTGGCCGCAGGGCGAC
>NZ_SRIO01000069.1 GCF_004684205.1 Candidatus Macondimonas diazotrophica | reverse complement strand
AGCTTACGTCCGGTAGCAGCAGGGAGCTTGGACTCCACTCCGGTACCGTGAATGCGGTTTGTGAGCAGTACGCCAAATCCAGATCGCAGAAGAAGCGGCCTTACCTTCGCTATCGTGGCAAGAAGTCGCTCGGCTGGGTTCCGCTCAAAGGACGAGACCTCAAGCGCGAGAGCGACGCCTTCCGCTTCGCCGGGAACACCTTTCGCGTGTTCCATTCTCGCCCGCTGCCGGAAGGCAAGATCAAGGATGGCACAAATTTTTCTCAGGATCGCCGGGGAAACTGGTACCTGAACATCGTGATTGAGGTTGCCGACGCTCAGGTGCGTGAAGTTCTCACCGGCGTCGGAATTGATCTCGGCCTGAAAGAGTTCGCCACGCTCTCCACTGGGGAGAAGATCGACAACCCCAGGCACTATCGGGCGCTGGAGGAAAAACTTGCCAAGGCGCAACGTGCCAAGAAAAAGCGCCAGGCCGCGAAAATCCACGCCAAAATCACCAACCGGAGAAACGATTTTCTGCACAAGCTTTCGCATCGCATCGTGCGTGAGTTTGATCATATCGCCGTGGGCAACGTGAACGCGGCCGGACTTGCCAAGACCAGCATGGCAAAGTCCGTTCTCGATGCGGGCTGGTCGTCCTTCCGTAACATGCTTGCGTACAAGGCCGTTAGGCATGGCGCATGGTTTGAGGAAGTGAACGAAGCGTTTTCCTCCCAAGTCTGTTCGAGTTGCGGAAGCCTTCCGGACTCGCGGCCGAAAGGTATCGCAGACCTTGGAATAAGAGAGTGGCAGTGTTCCGATTGCGGTGCTAACCATGATCGCGATACCAACGCTGCATTAAACATTCTCCGATCGGGACATCGATCGCCAGTAGTGGGAATCCCCGTCCTTTAGGGCGGGGAGGATGTCAAAATTCTTCCACCAGATCAGCCGTCCACGTTGTCGGGCCAGATTGTTTGATATCAGCGATTGCCCAGCGTTTCGGCTCTCGGCTCCATGCGGCCCACTCAGCGCCGTGCG
>NZ_SRIO01000068.1 GCF_004684205.1 Candidatus Macondimonas diazotrophica | reverse complement strand
CGCACGGCGCTGAGTGGGCCGCATGGAGCCGAGAGCCGAAACGCTGGGCAATCGCCGACATCAAACAATCTGGCCCGACAACTTGGACGGCTGATCTGGTGGAAGAATTATGACCCCAAATGCAGCGGCGATTATCGACGAAGTGATTGAGACTGAGGGCGGACTCAAGCTGATCAACGTCAAAAATGATCGGGGGAAGCAGACATACGCTGGAATTTCTCGACGCTTCTGGCCGAGTTGGCAAGGATGGAAGCTCGTTGATCGCGGGGTTCTTCCTGATCATGAAATGGTCAGCGAGTTCTACCACCAAAATTTTTGGCGGCGCATGAACCTTGACCTGATCGAGTCTGCTGAAAAAGCAGAAACTATCATGGATTGCGGGGTTCTTTTCGGAACCAGAAAGTCGGTTATGTGGGCTCAGTTAGCGTCTGGCGCGCTCGCTGACGGCCAACTTGGGCCGAAAACTGCATCAGCAGTAAACGGGATGGATCAAGCTCTTTTTTCCGCCAGGATGGCGCTTACTCGCATTGCGGATCACACGTCGACGGTGATTGAGGATCGATCACAGATCAAATTTTATTTAGGCTGGGTTTCGCGTGCGCTCGACCGGAGCGGCATCAAATGGAGATAGGGTTTATCACGGCGGTTGTCTCGGCGCTTCAAGATGCTGGGGTTTCTCCAGCCGGAATAGTGTTCGCGGTAGTGATCCTGATTTTGCTGTATCGAGCTTGGCGGAAAGAAGACACGCTTTCAGGCCGGCAGGACGCATTTTACAGGATGGTCATGCAGGACATATCAGAAATCCGCAAAGCGCACGAGCACTGCGAGCAACAGATTCAGAACTTGTCAGCCACAAACATGATCCTTGATCGGTGGAAGGCCAGGTGCGAGGACGTGTGCCCAAATTCGGATGACGTCCACGCTAGAATCAACGGAGCGCATATCAATGACCACTGAATGCAGAACGCTTGATTTGTCGATGGATGAGGCCAGCAGGTTCAGCGCGGTCGGAGACCTGAAAAAACGCATGGACTCTATCCCGGATTGGCTATCGGTT
>NZ_SRIO01000067.1 GCF_004684205.1 Candidatus Macondimonas diazotrophica | reverse complement strand
CTATAGACCTTTCATAAGCACCCATCCCAGTAAAATCGATCGGGCAATCAGGACGATGCGCCATTACCCTTATGCGGTTGGATGGGTCAAGCCCCGTCAGGTCAATCGGGCAATCGGGGCGGTATACCATGACGCGGGCACGGCCGTCCTGATCAAGCCCCGTCAGATCGATCGGACAATCAGGACGCCTTGCCATTACAGTGGCGCGGGCGGATGGTGAAAGATCAGTAAGGTCTATAGGGCAATCCGGACGCCTTGCCATTACGTAGGCACGGTCTTCTGGATCGAGACCTGTTAAATCAATTGGGCAGTCGGGGCGGTGCGCCATGACGTAGGCACGATCTTCTGAATCGAGACCAGTCAGGTCGATCGGGGAGCTGGGGTCATTGGTCATTGCCAATACGCGGTTGAATGGTTCGTCGGTGTTCATGTCTGTACCCTTTGCTCAGCCGTTTTCGGGCTTATCGTCAGGTCGATTTTCCAAGACCCAAGCGCGATCGAATGAATCAAGACCTTCCAAATCGATCGGGCAATCAAGACGGTTCACCATTACGTAGGCTCGATCTTCTGAATCGAGACCAGTCAAATCGATCGGGCAATCGGGGCGTTGAACCATAACAAGGAAACGGTCTTCCGGAGAAAGGCAGGTCAAATCGATCGGGCAATCGGGGCGGCATGCCATGACGTAGGCGCGGTCGGATGAGCTAAGCCCCGTCAAATCGATCGGGCAATCGAGGCGCTGGGCCATTGCCATTGCGCGGTCGAATGAGTCATTTATGGCCATATCTGTTTACCCTTTGCTCAGCCGTTGTCCGGGTTGTAATCGGGGCGGTTCTTCAGGACCAAATCGATATCTTCCGGATCGAGACCTGTCAAGTCGATCGGGCAATCGGGGCGGTTGGCCATCACCCATGCGCGTTGGCTTGAACTAAGCCCTGCCAAGTCGATCGGACAATCGGGGCGGTATACCATCACTTGGGCGCGGTGGTACGGATCGAGACCTGTCATATCGATCGGGCAGTCGGGGCGGAGCGCCATGACATAGGCACGATCTTCTGAATCGAGACCTCTCAAATCGATCGGGGAGCTTGGATCATTGGTCATTGCCAAT
>NZ_SRIO01000066.1 GCF_004684205.1 Candidatus Macondimonas diazotrophica | reverse complement strand
ACGTGTTCACGCTGCAACGTATCTCCCGGCTAATAAGCCGGGAGCGGATTGAAACATGAACACCGGCTACAACGTGTTCACGCTGCAACGTATCTCCCGGCTAATAAGCCGGGAGCGGATTGAAACTGACGGTCGCCTCGATTGACCTCCTGGCCATGCCAGTATCTCCCGGCTAATAAGCCGGGAGCGGATTGAAACTTCGATCCCGGGGGGCACTTTCGTCGTCATGGAAACGTATCTCCCGGCTAATAAGCCGGGAGCGGATTGAAACGACTTCTATTGGCCGGCGCTCTCTCACATTGGCGAAGTATCTCCCGGCTAATAAGCCGGGAGCGGATTGAAACCATTGGATTGTGGGCAACAGACTCCCAGGTAACTGTATCTCCCGGCTAATAAGCCGGGAGCGGATTGAAACTGATGCCCAACGATATGGCGGTGACTCCTGGCCTGTATCTCCCGGCTAATAAGCCGGGAGCGGATTGAAACCGCTCAACGGGCTGGCGATGCAGGTTGCCATTAACGTATCTCCCGGCTAATAAGCCGGGAGCGGATTGAAACGCCATCTGGCGCCAGCTCCACGCGCGGGATATACAGTATCTCCCGGCTAATAAGCCGGGAGCGGATTGAAACAGGTCTCGCCGGGCGGATCCAAGCATCCGGGCGGGTATCTCCCGGCTAATAAGCCGGGAGCGGATTGAAACGGTCGTTGATGGTGAGACCGGCGAGGTTCTCGGCCGTATCTCCCGGCTAATAAGCCGGGAGCGGATTGAAACCAGATTCCGACAGGACCACGCCAACAGGAGTCAGAAGGTATCTCCCGGCTAATAAGCCGGGAGCGGATTGAAACCGCTGGTGAAGGGAAGCTTCGTGAACACATCTAATGTATCTCCCGGCTAATAAGCCGGGAGCGGATTGAAACGCGGCTCTCTGCGCCTCTCAGCAGGAGGTCACAGGTATCTCCCGGCTAATAAGCCGGGAGCGGATTGAAACAAATCGTCAAGCCCTCACACGCTGATCAATGCCGACGTATCTCCCGGCTAATAAGCCGGGAGCGGATTGAAACGCGCTGCAGGTGGCCACGCTGGCGGTGTGCCAGGGTATCTCCCGGCTAATAAGCCGGGAGCGGATT
>NZ_SRIO01000065.1 GCF_004684205.1 Candidatus Macondimonas diazotrophica | reverse complement strand
TGGATGACGATAGCCAACCGACATGGTATTCCTGCTGCTCTGAACGATGGGATCTCGCCGATGCCGTCACCCACTGGATGCCCCTGCCAGAACCACCTGACACCAACGTACCAGGAGGATGAGAGCATGACCACCTACCTACTCATGGCCGCCCTGTGGGGCGGCATGGCCTGGCTGGCCGGGAGCGTCATCGACAAGAGCCGGTAACACTCAATCTGCACACTTGACATAGTGTTTTACCTGCTGTATAATAGCAGTTAGTAGCTGGGAGATCGGCTGCTGTTAGCAACCAGGTTACATCATGTAACCTGCCATTGACCAAGTGAAGGAGTGAACCATGGGCATATATGCCACCCCGCGAATCGACAACTTCGCATACGCTAAGCGACTGTGGGCAGACACACCACCGTGGCGAGAAGCCAGCACCCCCAGCGCGCGCCCGCTCGCCTTGCGGCGCGACAAGCACATCACCATCCGCTCAGATGACGCCCCGGACAGCCCGGTCTACTGTCGGCTGTACAACACGGATTGCGTGACGTTCCACGCGGACGGCATCGTGGAGATCCGGGGCTACCCCTCCAAATCGACAGTGGACTTCATTCACAACATACTGAGCGGGTACGTCCGGCCGCTGCGCCTGTGCGACGCCTACCTGGTGGATGGCGGCCGGGTAGTATGCGGTCCCGACATCGCCATCCGGCTGCCCGACACCTACAAGCAGCCGGTGGAAGTGGGGAAGGCCGACCCGTTCAAGTTCTATTCCCTCGACCGCAAGAAAGTCAACGCACTGCTCAAGTCTCTGCGATGGCGGGAGTTCCGGACGTGGGCGTTAACCGCCTTCGATCTTCTGGTGGACGACACAGACGATCGCGCCCGACTGTACGCCGCCGCAGAGGAAGCGTTCCCCGAGATATTCGGATGCCCACAATTCGCACCGGTGTGGGTGTGGTTCGACAGTATCTCGGGGAGCGAATGGGTGGCCAAGATTCGCAAGGGCATCATCCGCAAAAACATCGCCACCCTGCGCGATGTCGAAGAACTGCCCTACTGCGAGGATGAACAGGAGTACCGGCGCAAATTGCGGGCACACCTGAAAGCCACCTGAAGTTACACAATGTAACCTGAAGGCAAGAAACATGACTACCACAACCGCATGGGCACACCTGCCCAACGCCAAGCACATCGACGCCGTGCTGGCCGACGTGA
>NZ_SRIO01000064.1 GCF_004684205.1 Candidatus Macondimonas diazotrophica | reverse complement strand
CCCGGCTTATTAGCCGGGAGATACAAGAACGTGGCCGGTGATGCCGCCCGGCGTGCATAGTTTCAATCCGCTCCCGGCTTATTAGCCGGGAGATACGCTTCCGACAACCGCACCCAAGATGATGAGGCGATGTTTCAATCCGCTCCCGGCTTATTAGCCGGGAGATACAATCTGGCCCGACAACGTGGACGGCTGATCTGGTGGTTTCAATCCGCTCCCGGCTTATTAGCCGGGAGATACGGTCTTGATCCATGCAATTGCGCCTATGTAATGGCGTTTCAATCCGCTCCCGGCTTATTAGCCGGGAGATACCCGGTGCGCCATAACCCAGTCTCGGTGGCTCGGATGTTTCAATCCGCTCCCGGCTTATTAGCCGGGAGATACAGATGATGTACGGCCCCATCCACCAGGGGATGTGGTTTCAATCCGCTCCCGGCTTATTAGCCGGGAGATACACGGCTGGACAGCTGCTGAAAAATGGCGTTGATAGTTTCAATCCGCTCCCGGCTTATTAGCCGGGAGATACCCGGATTCTTGGGGTAAACCCCCCAGCTACGGAGCCGTTTCAATCCGCTCCCGGCTTATTAGCCGGGAGATACTGCCGAGACGACGCGACTGCGCAATCAATCGCGCGTTTCAATCCGCTCCCGGCTTATTAGCCGGGAGATACTCTCGCCATCGCGAGTGATGCGGTACTTACCAGCACCGTTTCAATCCGCTCCCGGCTTATTAGCCGGGAGATACGCCGCACCATCCGCAATATGCATGGCAAACGACCGTTTCAATCCGCTCCCGGCTTATTAGCCGGGAGATACGCAATCCCTTCGAGCAAATCGCCAACGGCGTCGGGTTTCAATCCGCTCCCGGCTTATTAGCCGGGAGATACAATTGCTCGAAAGGGTGCTCAGATCACCGCTGTTGTTTCAATCCGCTCCCGGCTTATTAGCCGGGAGATACGCGGTATGTCGCGGGATGCCGAGCCGCTCCCCGACGTTTCAATCCGCTCCCGGCTTATTAGCCGGGAGATACGTTTGAGAGTGCGGCCTATGTAGCCAGGTACATCATGTTTCAATCCGCTCCCGGCTTATTAGCCGGGAGATACACCGTTCCGGGGATCCAGGCGGCGGAGAGTTGGTAGTTTCAATCCGCTCCCGGCTTATTAGCCGGGAGATACGCGATCATCGCCTGCGTGACGCCGCTCGAGCCGGTGTTTCAATCCGCTCCCGGCTTATTAGCCGGGAGATACGGTGGTTCAGCCGGTAGTCGGCCGGACGGTCC
>NZ_SRIO01000063.1 GCF_004684205.1 Candidatus Macondimonas diazotrophica | reverse complement strand
ACCCAGAGTTGCCCGCGCATCAGTCGTTTTTCGCAGACAGCGCAGCGCAAAACTCTGACTGGTATCCTGGCAAAAATATCCGGGCGGCAATCGACCGATATCAGCAGTTTCGAGAACGTGGCGGGATGCCATCTGTGCGCAAAGCCGCTTTGGCGCCGGCACGAACAGCCAATGCATTAATCGGCCGGTTTCTATCGCGGATCAATGCCAGAAGGACAGCCGCAGATCCTGGCTCGCCCTATTCTCCAGACAAGACGCTTGTCAACGAGCCAGCGCCAGATAACAGGATTCCAGATCGATACGGGCGCGCGGTTTTTGCGCCTGACATTGCTCACCCCCCATATTGCAGAGGTAGCGGGTCAACCGTTTTGCGCCGAAACGTGCTATGCCTGGGCGTTGGCGAATACAAGGTTCACCGAATTTGGATCGGCGGCGTATTGGCTTGGATTAATGGGGCATCAACTGGCGCCGTTGCAGGGTTGGTGATTTACCAGCTGATCCCAGGCGAGCAAATGGCGCTTGATTACGTCTCGCTCGACAGCGGCCCGCCGCTCGATGGAAATTGGACTGAGCTTGCGAATCAGGGCGGTTATGATGTTGATGCAAGTGATTATTCAGTAACATGGCTGCCTGATTCAGGATCGTCAGAAACGCCACAAGTTCCGCAAATCGGGCGGTTCTTTCATCGGAACTCCACATCGCTCGAACTTCCGGTCGGCGTTGTACTATCGGAAGCCGGCACCAGAACAAAGATTCTCGGGAAAATACCTGCCGCAGGGTCAAGCTACAATTTTATTCATGTCGCGAACACAAAGCCCAATTACACGCGGGTAAAATTCGACAGGGTGCAGATATCTGCGCGGCAAGCGTCGGTTTCTGGCGGGTCTGTGCGGGTTTTCACCGGCACGGTAGACGGCTCTCCCAAAATCAGCGATTTGGCGTCAACTTCCGGATCACTTAGCGGAACAGACTACAATGATGTTGTGATCACAAAATCAGGCGACGGCCTCAGTTTTGTGCTGGCAGCCAAGGAGAGCCCTTCCGCGCCGCAATTTCAGTATATCGCCGACATCGCCATCCGGCCGACGTATCGTCCTCCAGTCGGGCATCTGGAAACCTCTCATCTGAGAGTCGATTACACAGCAAGCGCTGAAAATCTGGCATTGCCAATTGTTGTTGAGGCGACGCGGATTATTGATGGAATTCCAGATGATGGGATTGGTGCGGCCGCGTATTTTGTGGCACGCAACGCGTTTGGCGCTTCTGCCGTTGATCAGGCGTCATTCCTGGCCATTCCAGGATCATGCGGCGGCGCGGACTATTCCGGCCTGTCTCCATGGGAGATTCTGCGCAGCCTGCTGGATACGGCAA
>NZ_SRIO01000062.1 GCF_004684205.1 Candidatus Macondimonas diazotrophica | reverse complement strand
ACCCAGAGTTGCCCGCGCATCAGTCGTTTTTCGCGGACAGCGCAGCGCAAAACTCCGACTGGTATCCTGGCAAAAACATTCGCGCGGCAATCGACCGATATCAGGAGTTTCGAGAACGTGGCGGGCTGCCATCTGTTCGCAAAGCCGCTTTGTCGCCGGCACGAACAGCCAATGCGTTGATCGGGCGGTTCCTGTCCAGGATCAACGGGAACAGAACCGTCGGAGAGCCTGGCTCGCCATATTCGCCAGACAAATCACTTGTAAACGAGCCAGCGCCTGATAAGCGGATACCGGATCGATACGGGCGCAGCATCTATGCGCCGGAGATCGCTCACCCGCCATATTGCCGCGGGGCCGCTCAATATGTTCTGCGCCGAAACGTGCTATGCCTGGGCGTCGGGGAATACAAGGTTCACCGAATTTGGATCGGCGGTGCGTTGGCCTGGGAGAATGGCGCATCAACAGGAGCTATTTCAGGCCTGATTGTTCAACAGCTCGTGCCATCCGAACAAATGGCGCTTGATTACGTCTCGCTCGACAGCGGACCGCCGCTCGATGCGAATTGGACTATCCTAGATAATCAGGGCGGCTATGACGTCGATACCACTGATTATTCAATCAAGTGGCTTCCGCCATCTGGATCGTCCGAAACGCCACAAATCCCGCAGACAGGCCGGTTTTTCCATCGCAATAACACGAGCCTTCTGACTCCTGTTGGCGTTGTCCTATCGGAATCTGGGACAAGAACAAAAGTCCTTGGTCAGCTGCCATCTTCCGGGCAGAGCTACCAGGCTGTTTATGTGGCAAATTCCCGCCCAAATTACACCAGAATAAAATTCGACCAAGTGATGATATCTGCTCGGAAAACAACGAATGGCGGAGGGTCAATCAGGCTGTTTTCTGGCACTGTTGACGGATCGCCGAAAGTTTCTGACCTATCGTCAACAGCCAGCGCGCTGAGCGGCCAGGATTACAACGATGTCGTAATCTCAAAATCCGGCGACGGACTTACGATGATGCTTGCCATCAAAGAAAGCCCGTCTGCATCTCATAATCAATACGTAACTGACATCGCTATCCGGCCGACATACCGACCGCTAGTCGGGCATCTGGAAACCTCTCATCTGAGAGTCGATTACACAGCAAGCGCCGAAAATCTGGCATTGCCAATTGTCGTTGAAGCAACGCGGATTGTTGATTCCGTTCCTGATGACGGTATTGGTGCGGCCGCGTATTTTGTGGCGCGCAACGCGTTTGGCGCTTCTGCCGTTGATCAGGCGTCATTCATGGCCATTCCAGGATCATGCGGCGGCGCTGACTATTCCGGCCTGTCTCCATGGGAGATTCTGCGCAGCCTGCTGGATACGGCAA
>NZ_SRIO01000061.1 GCF_004684205.1 Candidatus Macondimonas diazotrophica | reverse complement strand
TTCATCATCCTTGCCGGCGAGCATGTTAAATCCGGTGAGCGTTACAACTGGGTAGATAATGGGCAACCGATCCCATCACTCAGTGAGCATGATTTTGTTGGTCTCTGCTCCAGGATTGCCGAAGCCTTTGGTGTCGAGTGGTCCGCCAATCGGCGCGGCGCTGACGCGGTTGAGGTGTCCGGCGAGGACATGGACCCCGCCAACCCTATCGTTGCATTCATCCGGGACTTTCACCTGAAGCCCGGCGGGCGTGTGCTTCCGCATATCATGGACATCATTTGTCCGTTCGCGGACACGCATACCAGTACAGGCGGTGTGTCGGATACTTCGCTGGTCAGCACGGAAAAAGGGGAACCTTATGTCAAGTGCATGCACGCACATTGCGCGGATCGGAGCCAAGCCGAATTCCTGACCGAGATGGGATACTACGACTCCGATGCCTATGCCGAATATCTGAGGCAGGTCAGCAGCAAGTTGGAGAGCGACGATAGGATCACCTACGAGTTCCGGATCCCCCGCCTGACCCGCGCGCAGGTGTTGCAAGGGTTCGGCATCAAGGGCTTGCCAGGTCTCAGCTATTACATTGGTAAGGACGACGAGTCCGCATTGATGAATCTGCTCTGCAATCCACCGGTGCTCGGGCTGGATATTCGCCACGACACCTTCACAGGATACGTCTGTGGCTACACCCGCCGAGGGGAGGAGATACCCTACGGCCCTGCCCTCACACGCGCCGTACACGCTGCGGTGGAGGCTGCTATGGGTGAAGATGCCCCAGGCATCAAGACTGTTGAGAAAGCGATTGATGGGTTACAGCGATATCGAGGATTCGACAGCGCGCTGCAATGGGCGGACGGCTTGAAATGGGACGGTGTGCCGCGTGTCGGGAAGTTCTTCACGGACTACGTTCCGGTCTCTGCTAGCGTGGAGCATGCTGAGGCAGCGGCATGGTACTGGTGGCTATCCGCTGCGGGGCGGCTGCTGAATGTCGCCGATGGGGTCAAGGCAGATGTCTTGATCACGTTGAAGGGGAAGCAAGGCGCCCGCAAGTCCACGCTGGTGGAGTGCCTGGCGCCCGAAATATTCGTTACCCGATTCAAACCCGAAGTGGTCCCGACAAAGCAGTCATTCGAGGATCGATATCGCCGTATGCGCGGAAAGCTGGTGGTCGAGATCGAGGACTACAAAGGTGAGTCTCGGAACGAGACCGTGCAGAACATGGAAAAGGCATTCATTTCCAGTCGGTATGATTCATGGGTCGAGAAATATCTCACTACGGAAACGCGGCGGGTTCGGCGATGCATGTTCATGGCGACAGCAAACCGCTTCCATCTATATGACCCGACCGGCTCCCGCCGCCACTGCCTGTTGGACCTGAAGCCGGGCAAGCTGGACACCGAAGCCGTTCTCCGCGTTCGGGATCAACTATGGGCCG
>NZ_SRIO01000060.1 GCF_004684205.1 Candidatus Macondimonas diazotrophica | reverse complement strand
TTCATTTAGCACATATCTCCCTCAAGAGGTTAACCGCATAGGAAATCTGTCCCGCTGGTTCCTCAACCCACAGCGTCATGTCATGATGAGCCACGACAAGCGTCCTGCCATCGTATTGATGAGCGCCTAGGATCCAATCCGGATCGAGGTAGATGATACCCCTGCCATCCGCAAGGGTGAGTTTGATGTTGTCATTCATACCGCGACTTCTCCCTTGATAGCTGGGTGGTGTAGGTAGTTCACTAGCGTGATGTGCTCTGCACGGAAGTCGTCAATGTCCTTGATGCTGCGATCCAGCAGCAACTGCGGGTGGTTGTAAGGTCCGCGCTCGATCTGCGTCAGCACCTGATCGACGTGGTTCAGGTAGATGTGGCAGTCGCCGCCGGTCCAGATGAACTCGCCGACTTCGAGGTCGCAGACCTGAGCAACCATGTGCGTGAGCAGGGCATAGCTGGCGATATTTACCGGTACTCCAAGGAACAGATCTGCGCTGCGCTGGTACATCTGGCAGGACAATCTGCCATTGCAAACATAAAACTGGATGATAGATCCATGGCAGCAAGGTAGGCTAGCATGTACCATAGAAGGTGTATGCCATAGATTTATGATGTGCCGTCTGCTATCCGGATCATGCTTAATAGAAGCTATCACTTGCTTAACCTGATCGCACTGGCGGAATCGTAGTACTTCCCCGTTTGCCGATGCGTACCTGAACCCGCTCCACCCATGGTGACTTTTGAGTTTCCCGTTCAGGCACCTGTGGACAGCCGATATGTTTAACCCGTATCGCCTCTCGATATCCCCGATGCTAGGGAATAGCTCCTCTACACCGTCTGGAGATGTAGCGAAAAACGGAGTTCCGGTGCTCGTATTCCACCCTTGTTCTTCGTGCGAAGCCCACATGCATGTAGATTTTGAGTACCTATTAGAAGCGGCTAGTATATCCTTATCGATGCTGTACTCATCTGGATATTCTAGTTTCATATGCCATCCAGGTAGCCTCACCGCATCCTCAGCGAAGTTATCAAACTTCATCCACTCTGGTGCTACATGAACACCGGAACCACCGTAGGCCGGGTATCCTTTGGAATTCACGTCATAGCATCTCTTAAGCATATCGCGCCATGTATTTCTTAGAATCTCTATCTCTCTCCCTTGCCCACGAAGGTAGCGCCACGAACCTAGATCACCCACACCACAGAACCCCCCATCTACCCTATCAACATTTGGGGGATCGAAAAGTTCGGGCTTAACGGAATACCACCATCTGGACTTGCGGTACTGTTCCCCGTATATAGGGCCTAAGCTATTATCTTCCCTAACCCAGGGTGACCACCAATGACGAACATTATCTGGTAAATCATCGATGCTCGTGCTCCCGGACAAGAACCATAGAAGTTCATGTACTACGCCGGGGGTGAACATTCTCTTCGTGGTCACCAGCGGGAAACCTTCACGAAGATCAAAGCGCATCTGCGCGCC
>NZ_SRIO01000059.1 GCF_004684205.1 Candidatus Macondimonas diazotrophica | reverse complement strand
CCATGGCCGACCTGGCACCCGAGCCCGTGAACCATCAGGCTGTGCTGCTGTTGCCGTGGGCCATCGTGCGTGCAACGACCTGAACCACCAACCCAGAAAGGAGAGTTACCTATGATTACGCTCAAGATCAACGAAGCCCTGGCAATGGTCCGCCATGTCGCCATCGAACTGAACGAGCCGATGATGCTGTGGGGGCCGCCCGGCGGTGGCAAGACCGAGGGGGTGGGGCAGATCGCCGAGGACTGCAACGCCTTCCTTGTGGACATCCGCCTGGCGCAGTACGACAGCGTGGACCTGAAAGGCTACCCGACGGATGAGGATGGTCACCTGGTATGGCGGCCGGCGCGGACACTGCCGTTCGTGGGCAACGATGCCTTCCCGGATGATCGCCTCATTCTGTTGGTGCTGGATGAGCTGAACTCCGCCCGGGATGCAGTGTTTGCCGTGGCCTACCAACTGTTGCAGGAGCGCCGTGTAGGTGAGCACCGCCTCAAGCCCAACGTGCGTGTTGTGGCGATGGGCAACCGCGAGTCTGACCGAGGCGTGACCAACCGGATGCCCCTGCCGCTGGCTAACCGGTTGATCCACGTGGAAGTGGCGATGGACCACGAGCCCTGGATCGACCATCACTTGGCGCAAGGTGGCGACCCGATTTTTGCGGCGTTCTTCATGTACCGCCCGGCGCTAGTGTGTACGTTCGACCCGAGCAAGCCCGCCAAGGCGTTCGGCACGTACCGCTCGTGGTCCAAGGCAGCCAAGCTCTACGCCAGTACCATGCCTCATCATTTGAAAGTGGCAGCGATTACCGGTGCGGTGGGTGATGGCGAGGCGGCCGAGTTCTTCGGTTTCGTGGACATCGTGGACAAGATGCCCGACCTGGACGACATCATCAAGCGCCCCAAGAAGGCGGCGCTGCCGGATGGGGTGGGCATGTCCTACGCTGTGAGTGTCAGTCTGTCTGCCCGGATGAACGCGGGGAATGAGGGTGCGATGGAGGCCATCGATACCTACCTGCGGCGGCTGGCCCCCGAGTTTCATGCCTGCGCATGGACACTGGCTGCTCGCAAGGAGCCGCGCATTCTGGCAACCCAGCTCGGCGCAGTGTTCTGCAAGGAGCACAACTACAGCATGACGGCAGAGTGAGAGCCAGCCATGACTACCACAACAGCATGGGCACACCTGCCCAACGCCAAGCACATCGACGCCGTGCTGGCCGACGTGAATACAAGGCCGGAGGTGTGGGACGCAGCACTGGACGCAGCATGGTACGCAGCGTGGGCCGCAGCACGGCAGGCAGCACGGGACGCAGCACGGGCCGAAGCATGGGACGCAGCACGGCAGGCAGCGTGGGACGCAGCAGGGTACGCAGCGTGGTACGTCATCCTCGCACTCATCGCATGGGACTCTGCTGCCGACCTGCTGGACCTACCCCCCGACGCCCTGCGCGTTCTCGTTGACGTAGCGGCACCGCCCGTCTGCCACCAAGCCGCGCTGCTGTTGCCGTGGGCTGTCGTGCGGGAGAGCCAGCCATGAAGATTCGTACAGAC
>NZ_SRIO01000058.1 GCF_004684205.1 Candidatus Macondimonas diazotrophica | reverse complement strand
CTATAGACCTTTCATAAGCACCCATCCCAGTAAAATCGATCGGGCAATCAGGACGGTGCGCCATTACCCTTATGCGGTTAAACGGGCCAAGCCCCGTCATGTCGATCGGACAATCGGGACGATGTATAATCACGCGGGCACGGTCGTCCTGATCAAGCCCCGTCATATCGATCGGGCAATCAGGACGCCTTGCCATTACAGTGGCGCGGGCGGATGGTGAAAGATCGGTGAGGTCTATTGGGCAATCCGGACGCCTTGCCATGACATAGGCTCGGTCTTCTGGATCGAGACCTGTCATATCGATCGGGCAGTCGGGGCGGTGCGCCATGACATAGGCACGATCTTCTGAATCGAGACCAGTCAAATCGATCGGGGAGCTTGGATCATTGGTCATTGCCAATGCGCGGGCAAATGAATTAATAACGGAAACCATGTCTGTTTACCCTTTGCTCAACCATTGTCCGATTTGTAGTCGGGTCGGTTTTTCAGGATCCAAGCGCGGTCGAATGAATCAAGACCCGTTAGATCGACGGGGCAGTCTGGACGCGCAGCCATCACATAGGCACGGTGATGTGGTTTAAAACCATCAAAGTCGATCGGGCAATCAGGACGACGCGCCATAACGTAGGCACGTTGGTAGGGACCAAGTCCTGTCAAATCGATCTCGCAATCGGACCGATACGCTATCACATAGGCACGATCTTCCGGAAAAAGACCCGTCAAATCGATCGGGATGCTTGGGTCGTCGACCATCGCCTCGGCGCGGTCGAATGATTCATCAATGGAAGTCATGTCTGTTTACCTTTTATTCAATTGTCTGGCTTGTAGTCGGGTCGCTTTTCCAGAACCCATGCGCGGTCGAGTGAATCAAGACCTGTCAGATCGACGGGGCAATCGGGACGCTTTACCATGACACAAGCGCGATGATAGGGGCTGAGACCCGTCAAATCGATCGGGCAATCAGGACGACTGATCAAGACACAAGCGCGTTGATGCGAGCTAAGACCTGCCAGATCGATCGGCGCGTTCGGGTCATTAATCATTGCCCAAGTGCGGTCAAATGAGTCATCAATGGAAGTCATGTCTGTTTACTCTTTGTTCGGTGGTTTAATGGATAGCCTAAACCAAGTCAGGTGTGTTGTCAACACTATATTCCAATAATCGAGCAGTGTCGTCGAGCAAATACCGGAAGCGGGCGGGGCGATCCTCGGAGAACATCATTGAGGTGCCCAGGTAATGCCTGGTGTAGGCATAGCGCACATCGTAGGCACTGAGCTGCAAGCAGATGGGTGGTGCGGTCGGTGCGGTGTCGAAAATCCCACTTGTGTGCAGGGCCGTCATGCCGTCGGCCTTCTTGCCCAGGCGTGCGGCGATCCTAGACACGCTGAACCATGGTTTACCGGATTCGTTTATTTCGATTGCCACGGCGCGGTAAACCTGCGCGCGTAGGCCGCAATCCTCAGGCCACACGAACGCCGACAGCGTTGCAATCAGGCTATCCCGGCGTTGTTGTTCGGCGGGCGAGAGTCGTGCAACGAAGCGGTTTGTACGGCGCTGCCGGATAGGGTGTTCGTAGCTATAGGCATCGGTGATCGCCTTGGCGCAGAACTCGACGTGGCCG
>NZ_SRIO01000057.1 GCF_004684205.1 Candidatus Macondimonas diazotrophica | reverse complement strand
CTGGGATGGGTGCTTATGAAAGGTCTATAGTCATGCGGTATCGACCCGACTACAAGCCAGACAACGGTTGAGCAAAGGGTAAGCAGACATGAACGCCGACGAATCATTTGACCGGACCGAGGCGATGGTTAAAGACCCAAGTTCTCCGATCGATTTGACCGGACTTAGATCAATACATCGAGCTATTGTGATGGTAAAACGCCCTGATTGCCCGATCGATTTGACTGGCCTCGATCCAGAAGAACGCGCAATGGTAATGGCGCACCGCCCCGACTGCCCTATCGATTTAACAGGGCTACGCTCAAAGGACCGTGCTTGGGTGATGGTTAACAGAAAAGATTGCCCGGTAAGTTTGGGTGGGCTGGATTTCCCTGACAAAGAGTTTGTCAAGAGGTTACGTTTTGACTACAAGCCGGACAACGGTTGAATAAAGAGTAAACAGCCATGAACGCCGACGAATCATTTGACCGCACCGTAGCCATGATTGATAAGAACGTTAAAGCCCCAATAGACCTTGAAGGATTGACACCATTCGATCGAACCATGGTGATGATTCACCGTCCTGACTGCCCGATTGATTTGATAGGTCTTGACCAACGTGACCGCGCCACCGTGATGGTCGAGCGCCGCGACTGCCCGATCGATTTAACGGGTATCGATCCGACTTACCGTGCCTGGGTAATGGTGACTCGGGAAGACTGCCCGGTAAGTTTGGATGGGCTTGACGAGGATCTATGCCGTTGGGTCCTGAAGAATCGACCCGATTACAACCCAGACAAAAGGTAAACAGATATGAACACAAAAAGCATCCCAGTAATCGAACTGGAAGACGAATCCGGAATCCCGGTGGTAGCCGTACTAAGTCATATCGTGGGCGTTGTTAAGGAAAGCGATGATGTCTCGGTAGTATTTATCAATGGCGCCACGGATACGGATCACGGATGGTACGTCAAAGCAAATTTTGATGACCTTAAGGCCGCCATTGAACGCGGAGAAAGCTGCAACATGAGACCCGTTGAAAATCTGACCGCTTCTAAACGGGTCCATGAGATGGTCAATAATCCGAACGCGCCGATCAACCTGACGGGTCTCAGCTCAGGCCAGCGCGCAAGCGTAATGGCGCATCGCCCCGATTGCCCGATCGACATGACAGGGCTTACGCCATACGACCGCGCAAGGGTAATGGCATGCCGTCCCGATTGCCCCGTCGATCTGACGGGTCTTAATGGACCTGAACGTGTAAAGGTCATGACCAGCCGTCCTGATTACAAACCGAGCAAAGGGTAAACAGACATGGTTTCCACTATCGATTCATATACCCGTGCTAAATTGATGGTTCAAGACCCGAGTTCTCAGATCGATCTGACAGGTCTCAGCTCACGCGAACGCACCTGGGTGATGTGCGAGCGCCCTGATTGCCCGATCGACATGACAGGGCTTACGTCATACCACCGCGCGAAGGTGATAGTGAACCGCCGCGACTACCCGATCGACATGACTGGCTTCGACTCTTATAGCCGTGCGTGGGTGATGGCCAAGCGCCCTGATTGCCCCGTCGATCTTAATGGGCTAAGTTCAATCGAACGCGCTTGGGTGATGGTGAACCGTCGCGATTGCCCGATCGACTTGACAGGTCTTGATCCAAAAGATATCGCATGGGTGACGGCCAAGCGGCCTGATTTCTCCCCCGCCACGCCAATGCAGCGTTAACCAACACAGGTAAACACACATGACGATCGAAGCACAACTCGACACTATCGCCCAGCACCTTCTTGAGATCAAGCAGCTTCTGCGCGCTGAGAAACAACCTGCCGCACCGGTAGAGAAACAACCTGCCGCACCGGTAGAGCC
>NZ_SRIO01000056.1 GCF_004684205.1 Candidatus Macondimonas diazotrophica | reverse complement strand
GCCATTGATGCCGAGATGGCTAGAGCAAAGATCGCGATTGCCGATAAGAAATTGGCGCCCGTTCACAAAAGCCATGGCCCTGCGCAGAAAATTTCAATCTCCCAGCTTAATGAGAGCATTGGGGTTTCTGTGTCTGCTGAATTCCTCGAATCGCTGGGAATCGGAGTTCATCGGGCTGGCCGAAAGTGCTACGTTTCCGAATCCGATTTGCGCGGAATCTGCACGGCCATTTCCGATCATCTTTTGAAGATCGCCAATAGGTATTAGTAATGAGCGATGAAATGTTGCTGCGTTTGCTCAGAATGCCGCTGCCTGATTTTCCAGACTTCATAACGGCCCACCAGATCGCAGACATTGCAAGGAGGGCTGCTGACCGAATTGAGGCGGATGCTGCTTTGATAAACCGGCTTCGTGCCGAAATTGAATTGCTTAAGTTCTTGTGCGCGTCGCGATCGTAAAAAAGCCGCCGTGTGGAGGGAACACGGCGGCAAGATCGTTACTCTACAGGAGCTAAGCGAGCGTTCAGAAGGGGGGCTGAACGCAAATGAATAGTATCTCATATCCAAGGTTCGCGCAACCCTGAATTAATCGCTAAGAAATCTTGACATCTGGCATTACGGTTGGTATCCTATACTCAAGGTCGAATAGGCAGAAACGACGAACGAGTATACAGACCATGAACAGCTACCTAGGCCCGATTGTTGATTTTGTGAAGGAAAAAAGAATACGCACCGTTATGGTGCGCATCAGCCACTTGGCGGGCTATAAGTGCAGGCATCTCCGGGTGTACTTCGCGCCGGACGGGGAGCCCTACGTAATAATGGGCCGTCGCGCCGCGCGACAACGGAAATACCTCAAAAATATGCGCCATGCGCATATGGTCCTTGAAACGCCGCTTTTTGAGGAATAATCCATAAGCGCTGAACAGAGAGTAACCGGACTTGCGCTGGAAGGAGAAATGAAATGCAGCAGCAAGCTTTGATGAAATTCGACCCAGCAACAGGCGTCGCGAAACCTTACCCGAGTCATGCCGCGCAGTGGCGCAAATGGCATGGCGAGATGACCGCATGGCTGTTTGACCCGTGGACTGGAAGACGGCGCGACGCGCGAGAGGTTGGGAGTGATGTGCAAGGCCTTTTTATCATCCCTCCTGGAGATCCGGTTTATGCAGCGACGCTCGGCCACCGGCATGCCGGTTGCGGAATGCTCAACATGGCGAACGCTGAAAGCAAATGATAATCGCTAAGAAAGCTTGACATCAGGAAGGCCGGTTGGTATCCTATATCCAAGGTCGGTTAAGGCCGAAACACTGAACAAAGGGGATAGAAATGAACAATATAATCGGAGGACATGAGGCAGAAATGGCCGCTTTGGCCGAGATTGAGGCCAGCGCAGAGGCGCGTTCCATCAGGTTAAGGTTTGCGGCACGCGACCTTATCGCTGCGGCGGTCACGCTCAACGAGATCGCCAACGGATGTTGGGATCCTGGATTGCCGGATCTGTTCGGCGAAACAAAAACGAAAGATCAGGCGCGGCAGCACGCGCTATACGAAATCGAGCGTTGCGCTCGCATCATTATCACAATCAGCGATAAGGGTTAAGGCATGAAAAAGGCAAACGTTATTCCGATGGCCGTTAAGCGGACGCAAGGGCCTCGACCGAAGATCGATGACCGGCCTGTTTATCGGCCGAAGTTCCTGACGCTGATCGTTGCGCTGTCGCTCAGCGCCATGATGTGGTCTGTCAGCATTGCTGCAGTCATTATAATTGCGAAATTGCTAGGAGCTCTGTGATGGACGCAGAAAGAAACTGGGAACTGTCTCGAGACGCCGCATATTTCGGCAAGATCGACCGTCTTGACCGGGAATGCGAATTCATCGACAAGCGAGCCGAGGAACTCACGCAGCCTGGCGAATACTTTGACCCATGCGACCCGAAGATAATCGAGGACGCGCTAGGCGATCTGCCAGACCTCACACATCTTGCGGCGACCCTGCGAGACGGAGACCGCGAGGCGGTTTATCAGGA
>NZ_SRIO01000055.1 GCF_004684205.1 Candidatus Macondimonas diazotrophica | reverse complement strand
GCTTCGGCGGATAAGGATCCCATGTCCAGGAGCTTTGCAAGCGCAGCGGTCTGGCTCACTGTCTGGATACGTCCAGCGGTGAGCTTGCAAAGCACCTGGTTAACGGAGTCTCGTGTTTCAGCCGCCAGCTTGCAGCCATATTCGGCCAGCTCACGGTCAATCTTGATCCCCCGGTCGTTGATTCTCCGTATCGCTGCGAATGCTTCGCGGTCAGACTTCAGCATAGGGTAGTTCAGGAACGGCATCGCCTTGAAGCTTCGACGCAACAGCTCGACATCGTTCGCACAATACTCAACGAACTGCGACCAGGCCACTGGGTCCAGTGCCGGATCCTCAAATGGCGGGCATGCGTAGCGCTTGATCAACGCCTTGGCATTCGCCGGCTTGGCCGCATCTGTGAACAAAGCTTTGGCCAACATGTCCAGGTTACCGGGCAGGTTGTGCGCGCGGGCCTGCGCTGCCGTACAAATCGTTCGCGACCAAGGATGCTCATACCCATAGCCTTCCTTCATCGCCTTGACCTCGAACTCAGCGTTGTGTGCAACAAGGGTGTTGTCAGGGTCTCGCAGCAGCTCGATCAGCTCCGGCTGAGTGCGGAGAATATCGGTGCTATTCGCCGCAGATTTTATGACGGGACCGTCGTTCACGGCGTAGCAGCTAACGATTATGCCGAAGTCCTTATCCCCGAAATACTGGGTCAGGCCATGTTCGATAGGGGTCGAGGATCGGGTTTCGAAATCAAGGAAAACGAATGCCATACGCACTCCGAAAAAGAAGGGCCGCCAAGGGCGCGGCCCCAAGTAGCAGGGACCTTAGATCAGGTCGTCGCCAGTGACATCCATCTTGACGCCCAAGGCTTCCAGATCTTCCGCCGTAATGCTGGGCCGGCGGCCTTGGATCTTCTCTCCGTGCTTGGAGAACCGAACCGCTACCAGATCCAGCTTCACCTGTGGCGGTGCTTCACTGTAAGGAGGTTGGTACGCATTGAACCGGAGCTGTACATTGACGAAGGCACCGGGATAGAACAGCGAGGCGTCTTTTGTCGGCAGGCCGTCGCCATCAAATAGGGGCAAGGGTCGATCAGCAAACGCGGACGGCTTCACCGCCACACGCCCATCGGCCATCTCATCCGTGTTCTTTTCCGGGGGCAGCAGGCTGTAGCTTCCTTGGCCGTTTTTGGCCTTGATTAGCTTGGCCTTGTACTCCGGACCAAAAGCATCTTTAGCTGCGGCCTCAAGCCCAGTTTCAATATCTTTCAGTTCCTTGGAGCCAGGCTCCAGGTAGAACCACATCGTGTACTTCGGTGCGCCTACTTTAGGTTCGTAGGGCTTAACCAGGTTGCAGTAGCGCATCTGGACATTTGTCAGTGTAATCGTTGCCATGTATTTGTTTCCTATGGTATCAATAAAAGTGAACTTTGATCGGGTGTAAATGTACTTACTTCATGTCCGGTCCCTCCTTGGCCTTTACGCCACGCAGGCATACCATAAACTGCGGCATTTTACGCCCTTGCTTACCAAGCCGGTCGTATGCCTTAATCTCGATGGCAACATCAATAAGGCTACCACCAGAAAAGAACTGCGGGGCATCTACCGGGTCTCCCTTCGCGTTCATCATGGATGGGATCTGGTAATATACCGTGCTTACCCTAACGCTCCCGTCTTCCTGGCGCTCCATTGGGTATCCAGATTGGGATCGCTTTGCCTGCTTTAACTTCTTATCGTGAGCATCTGACCAGCGGGCCACTGCTTCATTTTCCAAAGCCTTTTCAATAGCTTTGAACTCGGTTGACCCGGATCCGACAATAAAGGATAGTCCGTTCGCCGCGACCTCAGCTGATGGGTAGCCAAAGGGGATCACAGAGCTGTGGGATACTTTAAGATTTCTAAGAATAAGCGCTTCCATGTTACTTCGTCCGTTGTAGTGTCAGTTTGGGTTCTTCCTGGATGATCATCTCAGCCAGGTCTTCCGGTATTTCTTTCAGCAGTTTCTTTACCTGCGCTGGGGATGCGGGGGTGGTCGTTACCAAGGCATCCAGTTTGGTGTCCGGAATCGATCCAAGCATGCGCTGTGTTTCGATCCATCGCATAATCTGTAGCTTATCCG
>NZ_SRIO01000054.1 GCF_004684205.1 Candidatus Macondimonas diazotrophica | reverse complement strand
GGCGCACGACGGCGTATCTCCCGGCTAATAAGCCGGGAGCGGATTGAAACTTCGGCAGGGAAACAACAAGGGACAAAAGATGAACGTATCTCCCGGCTAATAAGCCGGGAGCGGATTGAAACCATTCGACCAGCGAACTGATCACAGATTCCGTGTAGCGATCGATGGAGCGCAGCATATTGCGCAACGTCATGTTCGCTGCGCCGGCGATCTGTGAGACCCCTCCAACCGTGCGCATCGCTTCGCCCTGAACATTCCCCATCGAAACCGGTGGGATCATGGATTCGTCGTCCATCAGATCCTTCCACATATTGTAAACGGCCAGGAGTTCCGTGATTCGGGAATCGATCGAGACATTACGAATAGCGGGGTTATCATCCTGGTTAAGTGAATTGTTCTCGCGCTCAAAGACCTGGAAACTCTTCAGCGTCTTGTCCGATCCAGGACGCAGTTTCTGTGTATCGATCTCGACCATAGGCCCACACACGACTGCGGAGTTATCACTGATCTGACGCGCGGCGGCGCAGATCCCCATCTGAGAGTCACGCACAGACTCCGGGAACGATTCTCCTACAATCCGGCTATCATCGTCAGGGTCCAGAATAAAAATGTGGTAATACGGCACGTCCACTGGATAGGGGGACGTGCGAATCTTGATCACCTTGTCATCCAGCAGCACAACTTCCAGTGGGGCAGAAGTGCTGAGCGACTGCTTCGGGACATCAAAGCCAAGGTCTTCCAGTTCCTGACCGGACATGTAACCATAGAATGAGACCAGCTCGTAGTAGTCCCCATCGGTTACCCGGATCTCCTCATCCTCGTCCATCTGCTTCTGGTAATTTGGGCGGGCATAATTTCCGTGCGGGTTTTCTTCCAGCCACTTACGAATGGTGTCGGATTCGTATACGGAATCCTCATCGTCGTCATCAATCAGATTGCTGATATCGTGGCGCGCCAGGCGAATGGTCCGGAACATTTTGTCCATCGACCGAATGTTCGGTGCACTCATGTCCGGGTAGAAATCCCATATCGAAACGTACTCGAATTCCGGTACGTTCTCATCCTCATACACCGGAACGTATTGACCGCTGCTTGGTTCAATCTCCCATTTACGGCGAGTGACGGAGTTAGTGAGGGGGCCGCAGGCAATACCGGCCCCGTACATCACCCCGCTTTTGATGACACGGTTCAGCGTGGCTTCGTAATCCATTTCCTTAAGCTGGTCCGTCACGCGATTTTTCAGGTTGTCCGCGCGCTCGCGAGCGAGTTTATGGATCGCTTTCTCGATCGCATCCGGATCACCCTGCACCTGCTGAACAATCTCCACCAAATCATCGTTCTGGATAGACGGCACCGGAGACGGTTCGATATCGAAATTGCGCTCGGACGAAAGATCGATCAGGCGCGAAATAAGGTGCAAGCCCTTTACGCGGGTGACTCGTGGGTAGGTGTGGCTGCGATCCGCCGGAATCGCGCATTCGATCTCCGGGTCGTAGATCCCTTTCCATTGACGGTACGACCGCAACCACCGTTCTTCCAGTGGAAGCCGATCGCGCTTGATGCGCTCGAATTCCGCCCGCAGCGCGCTGCCGAGCTTCTCAAGTTTTTCTTTACGTGATTCCTTAGCCACTATTTAATCCCCATAGCAAGTCGCCTGGATAGCCGAGCGATCTGAAGATACCGTTTCTCAAGCAGATCCAGGTATATTTTGGACTTAGCTGTAGTGATGGTCCCATATAGGCCCAATGCGTACCCGTCATTTACCTCTACCAAAGCTGTCTGCCCGGTCGAGAGTACGCCTATATCCATGGAAAATCCAGCGGGGGCTTGGCGGGATACCGCGTAGTCCGCGACCATGCGCCCCACAACCGCCTCATCTGGCTTCGGTGCATCGTCAGCGCCGTCTGGGTCATACCTTTCAACCATCGTAACCATGCCTTCGCAAATATAGTACCGATACTCGCAAAGCCACTCTACTGCTTCAGACTCCCAAACAGGTTCATACTGGTACGACCATGGGGTATCCATAACATCTTTAACCAGGCCGGGTTCAAACACCTTGCCGTTAGCAGGCTTCACCCATGAATCAGGAGAAGCATACCGCATTTCCGTCTTTTTGATTCGGCGATGTAGGTAGGGGTGCAGACAGTCCGGATAATCAATGTGCTTTGGCGGGATCACGCCTTGCGTTTCCAGGGATG
>NZ_SRIO01000053.1 GCF_004684205.1 Candidatus Macondimonas diazotrophica | reverse complement strand
TCTTTTGTCGATGCATCCATCCCAACACCACAGCAGGTGATGGCCATCCTCGCGTTTGATCAGTAAAAGAAAAGGTTACCTATGCCCATCTCAAAAGCTGACATGCAAGCGTCTCTCCATCTTCTGGAAGGCGAAGACCTCGAATACATCAAGACGATCATTGAAGCCGGATCAAACACCAGAGCCGCGAAGAAGCTAGGGGTAGACCGGCGCAATGTAGACCGGAGAATCAAGCGCATCTTCGCCAAGATGGTGAAGAAAGGGTGGGCGCCGTCTCACGACTTAACTCACCCGTTACCACCAGGCCGTGTGCTGGGGAAGACCACCACCCTGTACAAGGACGGCGCTCCGGTCATGCAATGGGTGGCCGCGCATCCTGACGATGAGTATCTGGAGCGTGTATCGCAGGAAGCCATGGATGCATTCCGGAGTGAGATTCCACGGGCAGCGCCAACTGAACTGCCAAGGCAGCTTACGTTCGACCCTAACCTGGCGACCACCTATATTTTGACAGACTACCATCTAGGTATGCTGGCTTGGGGGCTGGAGACAGGAGCCGACTGGGATTTGGATATCGCTGAGGATCTTCTGGTCCGATGGTTCCAGAAAGTGATCCAGGGTACACCGAATTCCGAGACGGGGGTCCTGGCGCAGATGGGGGACTTCTTGCACTGGGATGGTATGGAGGCGGTTACCCCGGCAAACAAGCACGTCCTCGATGCGGATACCCGATTTGAGAAGCTGGTCGGCGTGGCCATCCGGGTCCTGCGCCGAGTGGTTAATATCCTGCTCACGAAACACCCACGCCTTCACATCATCATGGCCCATGCCAACCACGACCCCGCCAGTTCAGTTTGGCTGCGAGCAGGGTTCAAGGCGTTCTACGAGAACGAACCCCGCATAGAAATCAATGGTTCGGCGGACGGTTTCTACTGCTTCGAGCATGGAAAAACATCCCTGTTCTTTCACCACGGGGATAAGCGTGGCATTGGAAATGTTGACAACGTTTTAGCTGCCAAGTATCGTGAGGTCTTTGGACGGACTCAGTTCAGCTACGCCCATCTTGGGCACTTGCATCACCAGGCACTTCGAGAGACACCACTGATGATTGTTGAACAGCACCGCACCATGGCCTCCCCCGACGCCTACGCCAGCCGCAACGGATACATTTCCGGACGCTCGGCTTGCGCCATTACCTACCACAAGGACTTCGGAGAGACCGGGCGTGTCATTATTACACCAGAGATGTTGAAGAAATGAGCGATGACTTCTACTGCTATTGGCAGGAAGACCAGGATGGCATCTGGAACACCGGGTGCGGGTGGATGTACCAGTTCTTTGATGGCGGCCCGTTGGACAATAACCATAAGTATTGTCAATATTGTGGAAGGTTTCTATATGAACTTTCTTATGGCGACACCGTTGAAGATGAGTTCGATCACGGACCCTACGAGGATGGGTGCTAAAGTGGATAAATGGACTCTCCGTTTCCTGAGCATGGCTCAGTCTGTGGCAAGGTGGTCGAAGGACCCCTCGACAAGAGTCGGAGCGGTTCTCGTGTCACCAGACCGTAGAATCGTCATCCCCGGCTACAATGGCCTGCCTCGCGGGATAGAGGACAGCACCGACCGTCTCCTTAATCGCGAGTGGAAACTACGAACCATCCTGCATGCAGAGCACAACGCAATCCTCACCGCGCGGCAGGACGTATCAGGTTGGACGATGTATGTTACCCACCACCCCTGTTCAAACTGCGCGGCCGTGATGGTTCAGTCTGGTATCGGCGCAGTCCACTACATTCGGGATGATGCGTTCGAAGATAAATGGCGCTGTTCCCTGGAAACTGCTGGTATCCTGTTCAAGGAAGCCGGCGTACATGTAGAAGGGCATAGGCTATGGATGGGGTGAGTTTATCTACGGCCGATGAGCGGAATCAGGAATTGCTTCGCTTTTTTTGCTCAAAGATTAAGCAGATGGACAAAGCTTCCCCAGACCGCGCTCGTAGAATAAGGAGCCATGTTATTGGCGTAGCTAATGATGCTCTCTTAGAGTATGTCAATGCCAATGGCATGAAGGGTACTGTTACATTTTGCCCAGTGATCCGTAGTCGCGTTATATGGATAGGCGATACTGAATATCGACAGGAGTATTCGTATAGCCTCGAAACTGAGCATGGGCGGGCTAAGACACTTGAGGGGATACAGG
>NZ_SRIO01000052.1 GCF_004684205.1 Candidatus Macondimonas diazotrophica | reverse complement strand
CTAAGCACCGCATCAGCCGTGATCGCACCGGACGACTCAGCAACGAAACCCTGATCGAGATGGCCACAGCCGATATGATTTAGGTGTTGACAAACCTGAAATCAATGATAAGCTATAGGCATGTCAACAAGGACCGTAGCGGTTTTCGCTACTCACCTGACCAAAACCTTTGATAGGGATAATGAACATGTACACCGATATTGTAGATCACCCGTTTGACCTGACAGGTCTTAGTCCATTCGCCCGTGCTTGGGTGATGGTCAGCCGTCCCGATTGCCCGATCGATTTGACGGGTCTTAAACCATCTGAGCGTGCATGGGTGATGGTCAATCGTCCAGACTGCCCGATTGATATGACTGGTCTAAGCCCCTACGATCGCGCATGGGTGATGGCAAGACGCCCTGATTGCCCGATCGATCTTACTGGGCTGAGTTCAAGCCACCGTGCCTACGTCATGGTATACCGTCCCGATTGCCCGATCGATATGACGGGTCTTGATCCAGAAGACCGCGCGTTGGTGATGGACAGCCGTCCTGATTACCCATTTGACCAAGACCTCTGATAGGGATAATGAACATGACAGTTACAACAAGCCTTACTAACGATGAGTTCATCCGTGAGGTAGAGCACCAAGTCAATAGGTATGGATTCGTGGAGGATGGTTTAGCCCGCGAACTCCTCGACCGATTCAAAGCGGTGCTGGATGTGATTCACAGTGTGTCTGCGGAGTAAAGGAAGCCAAACCATGTATGACGAACGCGGTTTTCCAGGCTACGGTGACCCTGAAACATGGGGACCTGTCACCAGCCCTCTTGATCCAAGGTACGTCGAAATCGATGATTACGAAAGCGACTTTGAACCCGACTGGGAGGACATTTACGAAAGCAGTCTGGATGATTGGACCCCATGATTACCATTGATGATATCCGGAAGACGGGGATGACGCCCGAGAATGCCAGACTGCTTGGCTTTGTCTTGACACGGTGGTTTGGGGTTAGCTTCCCAGCCTTCAGCGAGAATCTAGAATTCTCACAGCTATGCCTCGATGCAATAGAGGCGATGCAGAAAGCGGAGGGTTAGATATGATCAGACGATTGATTGTAAAAGAAGTAGAATTCGTGGCAGAAGTCAAACCAAATACCGTGGAATTGGCCAGGGAATTCGTATCTATAAGCGCTGCTGAGCAAGCTCAAGTTATCAGTAGTATCGCAAAGCGCTTTGCTAGAGTTGGGTCGCACCATGAGCTAGTGTGTTCGCAAGCGGACTTTCTTTCCAGCATTGCAAACAGCGAGGCTTTGACCGATCAAGCAAAGCGATCGATCATTGACCTGGCTGACATGATACGGGGTTAGATATGATTGAGCGTAGGATCAGCTGCGAGATCAAGCTCAGCGAACAAGAGCTAATAGATGAGTTCTACTATAGAAACCCTTGGAATCAAAGAGTGTTTTTTAATGAGGTTGCAAGGAATTTTTTGGAGTCTAACACGGAACGTTCTTCCAGCAGCTACCGTATAGCTGCTGAGCCATCACTGACCGATCAAGCGAAGGGTTGGATCCTTGCCCTAGCCGATGCAATCAGGAGTAAAGCATGATTGACCGAGGATTTAGTTTCGAGGTTTCTGACTCGGAGTTGGCAAATGAATTTTCTTTCATGAATGCAAAAGAGCAAGCAGGGTTCTTCAACGGGATTGCGAGGGATTTTCCTCAAACCAATGAGGACCCAGCCCCTTACATCTATGTCATAGCCAATGACCCGCTTTTGACCTGCCAGGCTAAGCGCTGGATCATTGATCTGGCTGACCATATCCGGGGGTTAGATGCGACGTGACTTGACAAAAGAACAGGTGCTACAGTTATGGCTCGACCATCGCAATACCAAAAGGGTGATCGGGATAACCGGATGGAAGGAGAACGAAGTGTGCAGCATCATTGCTGAATGGCGTCATAAGTTCTATGCTGCCAAGGTGAAGCCCAAGCGGAAGGCAAAGAGGGCAGTCAAGGTGAAGGAGTATTGCTCCTGCGGTATGGATATCGAACTGTTTGATTTCCTGTGCCTGGACTGCTGTATCCGATCCATTGATTCGAAACTTCCGGACCATGAACGCGCGGCGAACTGGTCCAAGATTCCGAAATACATGCAGCTCGCTGTTGCTGCTAAGGTAGGTGCACAATGAATAACTTTGCGATTGGCCTTGAAGACAAAGACATCCATTATCTG
>NZ_SRIO01000051.1 GCF_004684205.1 Candidatus Macondimonas diazotrophica | reverse complement strand
GCGATTGGATCGCGTGGCGGGTGGATTGCCTGCCATTCCGGCATGGTCTCATCGCCGTACTGGAAGATCACTGCTTCCACGCCGTTACTCAGCACGCCTATGCAGTCCGCGGGAACGTCGCGGAAATAGTCGAAGTCATTGATTGCAATCTTAATCATCTCAGCCGACTCCTACTGCAAGTGAGAAACTGTGAATGCTCAGGATTTCCGATCCGTCAGGGTTTCCTCCTCGATACCACATTCCGATGCTGCTTATAGCTAAATCCTCCGAGGTCGATGTATCCGTGCCAGATAGGCTCTCGTTTATCGGCTGAGCATTGACTCCATGTGTCGTCCAGTTTCCGTCCGGCTTCCGGGAAGTTTTGCCCCATAACCGGAAGCAGTTGTTTGTGGAGTTCCCCTCCGGCCCGCCAATAAGGTGATTCTTGCTACTGATCCCGCAGTAAATTCGCCTGTACGAGATATTTGACGCATTGGCAACTGTGCATTCAGCATTAGCCTCGATATACAGTCCAGGAATAGAAACCATATCAGCCGGAATCTGCCAAGTCGGCACGCTTGCCACAGCGGCCATCGCGGCATTCTGCGCAATGGCACCAACGAGCCTCGGTGCATGCACCACAGCGCGGCCATCGACTGGCAGCCAATAAGTGCCGTCGCTTACCCAGTCCGACGGTGGCGCCATCCATCCAGTGATCGTGATTCGCTTCCCAGAATTTCCAGCAGCGGCCGGCTTTGTTGCCCATGTATATTCAGGCGGTGCGATCGAAAGCGCCGCCGCAAATTCGGATTGCAATTGAACAATAGGCATGATGTTCTCCCAATTATTACGGCGTTTGAACAACTTCGAGGTTCGACACTGCGCCGCCAGTCGAAATGGCGATGACCGCGGTCCAGCCAGCGTTATCGATCACGCCCTCGCTGTCCGCCGTTGTCACGGCTCCTGGCGCCCACAATAGCCAATTGCTCGATAGGGTGCTCAGATCCCCGCTGTTGAAATTGGCGTAACTGAGTCTCCCTGCCGCGGCGTCGGCGTTGATCAGCGTGTGAGGGCTTGACGATTTGAAAACCTTGACGGTCGCCCCAGCGCCAGGATGTACAGTGATTCGACATTTCGGCAGGACAATGAGGATTGCTCCTGAAATTGCACCGGCCGCAATGGCCCGCAAATCAGGGATATTGTTTCCGGCCATGGTGCCGGTGACGTTAGATCCGGATGGCATAGTTCACCTCTTAAAAGTTGATGCGCAGCGGCGGGCGCGAGATCTGGAACTCCAACGGAACTGAGCGCAATTGTTCGACCTGCGCTTGCCGTTCGCCTGTTGATGTTGCCAGGACCGCTAGCAATGTTGATTCAGCGATCAGCCCATTTGCCGACTTTCGGTCGATCCTCAGCGCGTATTCGGCAGACGAAAATGCCGCAACAATCGCGGCGTCGTACCCTGGTGAATCGCGCTCTGCGATCCTGGCCGAAATCGTGCCGTATGACCTGCCGCCTGCCGAATAGGACCGGCTTCCGTCGATCCACTGAGTTTGTCCCACATCGCGCGAATCGGCATTTGAAATGGCGATCGACTCAAGCTGAAGAGCGGCAAACGGCAGCGATAATGCCTCGCCGTGACCCCACACGCCGACTTGCTGAGTGGAGAGCGACACTTCAGCGGTGAGGCCGCTTCTAATCTGCTGCTCGGCGAAATATTGGGTCGTCTCGACAGTCGCCGCCCCGGATTCTGCGACGACAAGAGCCGCCGTATAACCAGATATCGACGCGCTGACAAAATAGGGCAGCTCAATCCATGCGGATGCCGTCCCGCTCCTCGAGGCCAAATTCGCCGGCGTCAATGTGCCAGCCGAAACGTCAGCATTGATCACAGTCAGCGGCGTTGTGCTGACGTACAGTCGAGCCGTCCCTGACGTGTATACCGTCACCCGCATATCGGACCGCAGCGGCATCAGGATCCGTGATACGGCCCCAGAAGCGACGGCGAACTGATCAGCCCTGATCATCCGAGCCCCGCCAGAAAATCGCCCAGCGCGTCAGCTACTGCCTGCCCGCTCTGTTTCCACGGCAGCGGTGACTTTTCGTTTTGGCCTTCGTTGTAGCCTGTTGCGTATGAGGCTGAAATCTTGCGGATCATGATTGCAGCTCTCCCGAGTTTGATTCCTGCGAAGCGCTCATAGGATTCAATTTCTCCGTAATCAAGCCCAACAAGGCCACTCATTCCAGATCGCGCAACGCCCAATTCTGCGATGATCTCTATCAGCCATGGCGCTAGGC
>NZ_SRIO01000050.1 GCF_004684205.1 Candidatus Macondimonas diazotrophica | reverse complement strand
AGACCATGCCGAAAGGCAAGGCGGTCACATTGATTGGCGCATTCTGGGAATCGTTCGACAAAGCCGCTCCGACCATTCGCGGGCTTCGGCGGATCAAGGTCACCCGGTCAGAATCTGTACGCATCGCCCGAGGGATCGATACCGGCCTTGCGCCGGTTGATTCATGGGCCGAGAGTGTGAAGGCAGCGCCCAAGGCCGAGAAAGGCAAGGGTGCCGGCGGCGGCCGTAAGCCCCGCCAGCCGGGATCCGCGCCGGCCGGTGCCAAGGGTGCGCCAGCGCCTGGTGTCAAGCCGGGCAAACCGGCCGAGACAGCGCCACTGTCGCCTTGCGTCGGTGCCCGGCAGTTAGTGGCGCAATTGGTGTCATTCTGCCACAATCACAAGTCCAAACTTCCCACGGATTTTCTTCTCGCCGTGGATGACTTGGCCGAAATGGCCAAGGCGCAGCTGAAAAGCTGATAGCCAATAGCCAACCACCCCTGCTTTGGCGGCCTTCGGGCCGCCTTTTTTATGCCCGCCTCGCGGCCGCTGGTGGCCGCTGCGCCACGTTCGCCGCCTACCTGGTACTACCCTACCGGCCCCTGCTGGCATGTGCTCCATGCGCACTCTGGTGGCCGCTGCGCCACGATCGGCCCCTGCCCAGTACTACCCTACCGGCCCATGCTGGCATGCCCGCCCTGCGCGTTCTGGTGGCCGCTGCGCCACGATCGGCCCCTGCCCAGTACTACCCTACCGGCCCCTGCTGGCATGCCCGCCCTGCGCGTTCTGGTGGCCGCCGCCTTGGCCTACTGCTACAACATGCCGCGTGACGATAGTGCAACGGCTGGCATAGGTAAACGACCATCACCACCTAAACAGTTACGTTACATTGTGTAACTTCAAAGCAGTTATTTCTGCAAGTTTTGAAATTCTGTACATTTTTTAACCAATTCTTGGTTTTAACAAGTTTAAAAATAGCCGGCCGCTATAACTGCGCAATAAAACTACATACATTTTCTGCAAGCCGTTGAATTCCCACGGGATTCGGGGTGGAGAACACAAAACGGTTTTTGGTCACGGCGCGGCAAACTCTCCCAAGTGACTGATATATATATATATCTCAAAATAAAATAAAATAGAGGCGTTTTTCTGCTGTTCGTATTCAAGTTGCGCGAGATATGTAAACATGTTGCCACAGTTAAATTCCCAACCGTTGAATAATAACTCCCAAAAACGGGTGAAATGGGGGGTATACACTAAATTTAGTGCATTATTTATCTAGTCCTTGATTCCAAAGGACTTTTTCGCCATTCCATCCCCTCAATTTTTATTACTCTAAAATTTTTCGCCCCGCTCACCGCCCCAACCACCTGGAAAACCCTCACTCAAATTCAAAACCATGCAAAAATACCTAAATCTGAGCATGTTTAAATTTAAACGCGCTAGAATTTACCGCCGCGCAGTTTCCGCAGTCGTGGGAATTTACCGCCAGCGCCAATTTAGAATCTCAATGCCTGCAAAAATAACATTCTGCGCAGAGTTGTAGGAATAGCCGCATTTCGAGCCCTGCCACCAGCCTGCACGCGGTCGCATGTACGCGCTCGCACGCCCACTAAAATAAAAGCGCTTGTTATTTTACGCTCACGGCACGCCCTAGCCGTGGGAGTCTTGCCGCTTGGCACAATTACACTAGGCACTTGACATAAGGTTTTGACTAGCGTACAATGGGTGGTGACAGTGAAGGAGCGGCCTGGCCGGCCCATTGTCACCATGGCGGGGTGAGGTTACATTGTGTAACTTACCCGCTGAACCAGTAACCATAGGAGAGGAAACATGAGCGAGAAAATCTTTGGGCATGATTGGGCGGACATCCAGCGCGCCCAGCAAGGCGGGAGGCTCCACCGCACCATAGACACGTCGAAAAGCCCTTACTCGGCGGATACAGCGGAGCAATTGGACTCTGATGTAAAGTTACTGGAGCAGTACGGCGAAGCTGAGCTGCGAAAAATGGCGTATTTCGGTGTGCTGGATAGACTCAAGCGCGCAGGTTACATTGTGTAACCTACCCTGGCAAACCATCCATCAAGTAGAGGAGAATCACATGAAAATGACGGCGGAACACTACGCAGCCTTGGAGGGGCGCATTGCGCAGATTGTAGCCCAGATACCTGCCCATGTGGACAGCCTGCGCACTGACCCAAGAGTAAAAGATCTGCGTACACGGGTGGTATGGGATGTTTACCATTCAACCAGGATGCACCAACTTTACTCCCCGCAAGAGTGGGATTACTTAGACTCCCACATAGAGACAGCCACCAAACGTGCATTACGCAATCTCGGCGTGGATGTCGGAAATCTGACCAAGTAACGGAGACCAACATGAACGAGATGAC
>NZ_SRIO01000049.1 GCF_004684205.1 Candidatus Macondimonas diazotrophica | reverse complement strand
CGGCGCTGACGGGGAAGGAGGCCAAGGGCAAGAACGATCGCAACTTGGGTAAGGTCACCACCCTGGCATTCGGATTTGGCGGCGGCGCGGGCGCGCTCTTGCGGGGCTGTGTGCAGGCGCATCTACGCGCGACTGAAGTACTGCCCCGTGTAGAATACGATATCGAAGGCAAGGCATGGCTGGACGATCTTCTCAAACGGAACCCCAAGTGGCTTGTAGCCAGCGCGGAAAAGATCAAGATGGATTGGCGCGCGGTTCGGCCAGCCACGGTCCAGGCATGGGCTGCCGTGCAGGATTGTTTTCTATCCGGGGAAGGCCGCGCCGCGAAGATGGAATTCTTCCGTGATGGGGATGCCACAGTGATGAAGCTCCCGAGTGGCCGCCACCTGATCTACTGGAACGTGAAGTACGAACGTGGTGCCGACGGCATGGAGATCAGTGCACTTGGCGCGTACAAGAACAGCATGCACAGATCCAAGCTGACCAAGGGTAAGATATTCCAGAATGGAATCCAGGCCATGGCAGTTGATGTCCTCGACAATACACTGACACGCGCCGAGAAAGCGGGGCTGCCGACTGTGCTCCATATCCACGACCAGGTTGTTGCGGATGGCACGGCTCACGACGGTGAGAAGTTGAAAGCGATTATGGAAACATCACCTGACTGGTTGCAGCCGGGTCTGCTTAAGACAGAACTTGAAGTTCGTGAGAGGTTCGCCAAGTGAAGTACACATTAACGATCGACATCGGTGAGAGGACCTGTTACAAGGCGGATTTGTCCAGTGTACCGTCAATGTGCCCGTTTATCAGAGCATCTCATAACGGAACTCGATTCCATTGCGGGCTGTTTGTGTCCAGTCACGAACTGGTCGACGAGGCCGGGTGGCTGCTGCGCAGTGACGAGTGTCTGAAAACCCTGAAGAAGGCCGATGAATGACAAGTAAAACTGAAGCCGCAACTTTTCGTAGGCTGAATGATTATGTAAGGAAGCAGCGCGGTGGTGAGATCTTCCACGCCGATATCCTGTACCCAGGGTTCCCTGACAAGATGATCCTGCTCCCCAACGGACAAGTCATGTTCGCGGAGCTGAAGCGCGCTGGTGGTAGCCTTCGCCCAGGGCAGATGTACTGGAGGAAAAGGTTGCAGACTCTCGGTTTCGAGGCTGAGATTTTCTATGAGTACCAGGCACTGATCGAATGGATCGAGCGTGAAGAAAAAACCGATTGAATTTATCCCACGACCGGGACAGCAAGAGCTTATCAACCACCTCATCGAGAACAAGCGCAGCGCGATTTACGCCACCGTTGGCGCAGGGAAAACGGTTAACGGGTTGACGGTCCTGACCACCTTGGAGCTGATCGAGGATGTACTCCCCGCCTTGATCGTTGGGCCGAAGCCGGTACTCGAAGCGGTTTGGGTAGCGGAAACACAGAAGTTCAATCACACCAAAGGTTTGCGCTGTCAGGTGATCGCGGGTTCGCAGAACCAGCGCCTTGCGCAGATGCGTGCTGATGCGGACATCCACTTAATCAACTACGAGAACCTTGATTGGCTTCTTACGGAATTGCGCCGTGCCCGTGGCGGGGTGAAATGGAAGACCCTGATCCTGGATGAGTCGGTCAAGATCAAGGGTTTCCGGCGTTCAGGTGGTACAAAGCAGGGGCGTGCTGCTGTGCTCCTGTCGATGGCAATCGATCGGGTGCACCTGCTGTCTGGCCTCCCGGCACCGAGAAGTATTGAGGATCTTTGGGCACAGATGTATGTCATTGATCGGGGGGCCTCGCTTGGGGAGACCATTGAGCAATTCAGAATGGATTACATGAGGCAGATCAACAATGTTAAATCCCCTAAAGGTGAGGATGAAGGCGGTAAAAGGCGGAAATTTGGCGGAAAGTGGGTGCCTGTAAAAGGCGCTGTTGAAAAAGTTCGGGATAGGATAAAACATGTATGCTACTTTGATGACGTGCTAAAGAGGGAGGGAGTCCCTGACCCATACATCATCGACACCCCCGTAGAGCTACCCCATAGCGTCAGGAAGCTCTACACGAGTATTGAAACGGGTGTATTTGACGAAGATATCCGCCCGGAGACGGCAGGATCACGAACATCGGCGCTTATACAAGTAGCCGCAGGCTTTCGGTACACAGAAGATGGCTCCACTACTTGGTACCACGACGCTAAAATGGATGCCATAGAAGATATCATGGAAGGCGCTCCCGACGAGAATATCATCATCGCCTACCTGTTTAAAGCGCAACTGGAACAGCTACGCCGCCGCTTTGGAAAGTTGTTGGTTGATATAAAAGAAGGGGATGGGATTGACAGTAATAAGGATAAGTGGAACGCAGGCAGGATTAAGCTACTTGCCATGCAGCAGCAGTCAACTGCCGAGGGCTTGAACTTACAGGAAGGGGGGCGACGGGTTATATGGTTAACAGCATGGTACGATCTGAATGCCTGGGTGCAGCTAAATGGGCGTGTCGCTCCTCTCAGACAAAAGCAAGCTGGTCTAAACAGAGACGTATACATTCACCGCTTGA
>NZ_SRIO01000048.1 GCF_004684205.1 Candidatus Macondimonas diazotrophica | reverse complement strand
CGCCAACAAAGGCAATCTAGAAAACCCTCCAATCCTCATCAGCGCGTCGATGTATGGAATTTCAAAGATTCCGCCCAGTATGTTTTCCCTGCCTTTTTCGGTACGCATGTTGTATTTTCCATCTTGGCCATATTCGACATCGCCTATTCTGATGACGCGCCCATGACTCCTTGGCGAATACATCATCACTTCGCCTTCGATTCCTTCGTCATTCACGTACTGAATTACCTGATCATCAGCTAGGCTGACAATATGATCACTGTAAAACCTTTGATCATCCGCTGAAATGCAGCTTATCGTTTCGATCAGGTTGCAAAGGAATTTGATAGAAGAAATTCGCTGTTCTTCAGTCATCGTCGATACTTTCCGACTTGAGTTCTGAGAATGCTTCATGCGCATCAATGATCCGAACGACCTTCACGTCTCCGACAAATCCTTCAATAGTTCTGCTGTAGAGCGTGAGGCTTCCATGATCCGTCAGCATTTGATTTAAAAACCACTCTCGTTCTTCGTCTGGGCCTCGCATAAGCTGATCATGATAGGTTAGGTTGATTTCGAGCTTCACCGTTTTCATGTGTCATCCTGTAAGTTTTGCCTGCCACGATATTGTACAGCCTGCTTTCCGCTTAGCGCAACTCCCCCTTGATTACAGATCTTAGCTCAGCGATTTTTGATCGGTTGAGCTGCATATCCACTTTTGGCGCCGGCAGTGCCGCTTGTGCTGCGCATGGATCAGGCATCCAGCTGTTTCCCTCTGCTGCGGCACGCTCTTTGATTTGCGCCCAGGCCTGCTGAAACATCAATCTCGATCGATCCCGCGTGGACGTCACGAACGCATGCCAATCGAGCAGCCGTACTGCGGCCAGGACTGCCGGGTGTCGTCGCTCTGTCGGGGTCTGCTGCCACTCTACGGCCATTTTGTACGCGAATTCGACCGACGGTAGCGCCGTGGCCTCTTGAGATGCGCAGAGAGCCGCGAACTCGTCCGGGGCGGGCAACCACCGCGCCCCCGCCTTTTTGAGCGCTCTGATGCCTTCTGAGACCTGCGAGCGCTTTGTCACGCCGTGTCTGGCCAGGCTCTCGATCGTTTCGGCGATGTAGGTCCGCGTCCATTCGTGTTTGTCGCCGTAAACTGATCGATGCCACGCAGGGCAAGCCGTGGTCAGCTGGACCATCAGCCAATCCGCAAACTCGTCACTTCTCCCACTGCTTGCGCTTTGCTGCGCGCTCGGCCTGGCCGATCTCCCATCCGCTACGGATGTATTCCTCTGGCGTGTCATAGACCGGGTGCCACCATCCTTCCTTCCAGTCGCCGGCTCCACCGCCATTCCCGCCAGCACTGCCTGTGTATGGTCCGCTGCTTTTTTCACTGATCCACCTCGCGTTGATTGATTGCCATCCGCGTTCGCAGCACAGGGCGATCGCGTCCTGAAGGCTCATGCCCGCCTTGTCCGCCTCTCGCGCTATGCCTGCAAGTGCCGTTGCCGTGAGTGGGGCGCGCTTCGACTTTCGCAGTTCCAGAAAGTCGGCCCAGGTTTGCTCGGATACGTCGTCAGGTCGTTCAACATGAGCACGACTGCCTGCGCGCTTTCGCGCGGGCGGTGTATTTCTCTTAATATCTGCCGTAGTCTCTGTAGTAATCTCTGAAGATGATTGCTTGTTTTCCGCATCACTGTCTGCGACTTTTACCGCATCAAGTCTGCTACTTTTCCGCATACTAGTCTGCGACTCGGTTATAGACGCCAGAGATTTGGACAACTCGTTGAAATCTATGCGAAACCACAGCTTGCACGGTAGACCCATCTTCTTTTCAACAAGGATTCCCATCTGCCTTAGCTTGCCTCTTGCGCCCTCCTGTTCGGCGCGGCTAAGGCCGGTTTCCTCGAACCATTGCTCCTGGGTCTTCCAGAACCATCCGTCGTCGTCTTTTGTCCGCCTCGACCAGTACACGGATTGGCTAAGGAACAATGCGGCAGCGACAGACCCGCCAATCTCAACGAAAGCGCGATGGAAGGCTATTGGGCGGTCTAGCAGGTGCGCTATTTCCTCTGGCCCGAACGTGCTCATGCGTTACCGCCTCATTTTGTAAATGCTAAATCGTTGAGACATTCAATTGCCCTCGTCGAGAATTCCCAGCTCTATAGCATCTGCCGCTATCAGCTCGGTTACATACGTGGTAACGGCCATTCCTCTTCGCGCAGCCAGTCGTTTGACATGCTCTCGCTCATCGAGGGTCATCGGTACGACTACGCGGTGCCGCCGAACTGATTCCAAGCCAACTGCTATTGGGGCCCGCCGTTTGATCTTTTCCATGTTAAGATTCCTATTGCATGTACACGAAGCCGATTGTACATTGCATGCCGCCAAGGCGCAACCCAAATGTTTTTGGCAGGATTTAACGGAAGGCTTGGAGCGTCTTGGCTAGGACGGGACATGAATAACGGGCAAAGCAAAGCGCTTCCGTGCGCTTTCAGGAACGTCAGGAGAAAAGGTTTACAGAATGGCTTGCTAGAAGGCTATAGCCAAGTGACTGGATTTGTGCTGCAGCGCTTAGTCCGCCGCATTC
>NZ_SRIO01000047.1 GCF_004684205.1 Candidatus Macondimonas diazotrophica | reverse complement strand
ACCCGTTTCGTTCGCGGCCTTTTTGATGGCGCGCTGCAGGGCGTTCTCGTGCAGGTGGTGGCGCCGGGTGACACCACTGCGCGGGTCGGTGGACAGCCGCGACGAAGGGAACACGTATTGCCACGGCCATTCCGCCGCCGCATTGGGGTATTTCCCGTCCAGCGCGTGCGGCAAATACACTTGGCCGAACCCGGCTTTCAGGTCGTCCGTGTGGGTGGCCTGCACCCGCCCCAGGTGGCTTTGGAGCGAACCGGCATAGCGGCGCGGCAACGGAACCACACGATCTTTATTGCCTTTGCCATCGCGCACGGTGATGGTGCCGTAGGCGAAGTCCACATCCTTCACCCGCAGGCGCACACATTCCATCAGGCGCATGCCGGTGCCGTACATCAACCCCGCCATCAAGGCATACACCCCGTCCATTGCGCCCAATAATGCCTTCACCTCCGTCCGGCTCAACACCACCGGCAAACGACGCGCCCGCTTTGCCCGCGCGAAGTCCATGTCCGGCAGCGGCCGTTCCAACACCTCCCGAAAGAAAAACACCAGCGAGGTCAGTGCCAGGTTCTGCGTACTGGGGCTGACATTGCGCCGCACAGCCAAATCGGAAAGGAACGCCTCCACTTCGGGCTTGCCGAGGGCCGCCGGGGTCGCATCCGGAAACCGGCGAAGAAAGCGCTCCACCCAATGACGATACGTCTGCTCGGTGCGGATGGAATACTGCCGCACGCGGATTTCCTCTGCCAAACGATTCAACAGCGGTGTGAATACTTCAGCCGGCTTAGTGGCCCCTTCTGGCTCCCCCGCTGTCGGCCAGCTCCCCCGCCGTGCAACGGTGGGGTGATCGCTTGGCAACGCTTTGGCCGCATCACGCCAATACCCCCAATCAAAGGCCGAAGTCCAAGGCAAGCCGCCCACGTCCACCAGCAATATCTCCAGCGCTTGCACGCACTGGCGAAACTGCCAGTCCCGAAGCGATGCAGTTCGCCCCGCATCTTCCAGGAACTTTGTCACGTCATCCGGCTCGGCCGCTTTCAGTCCCCGGCCATCCCCCTGCAGGACATCGATGAACGCCTGAGCATGCCGCACCAGCCATGGGCGGGCAGCCTGCGGTACGTTTCGGTCTAGCAATGCGTTGAAGTCGCGCTGCCACCCGGTCGGTAAGCTGGTACGGCTGCCATCTATTTGCTTTATTGAGGTTTTCACGGCTTTTATGGTCGGGCCATATTAAGCGGCTAGATTGACTCTATACTAGTCCTATATGATCTTCTTCAATCTAGTTAACTGTTAGAACTAGCCCTCAACTTAGAGAGGTCTGATAGTGTCCAGTGAGAAAAAATGGGAAAGCTACGAGGAAGTTGCTACCCACTTACTTAATCAGTACGCCGACCATTTTGGGGTTGGCTATTTTGAGGGAAAACAGGTTGTGCCTGGGAAAAGTGGCACATCATGGGAAATAGATGCCAAAGGGTGCTCTCAGAATGGCAAAAGCATCATCGTTGTCGAATGCAAGCGACATACAAAGCAAGGAATTAATCAAGCCATCGCTGGAGCCTTAGCCTTTAGCATCCAAGATGTCGGTGCGGAAGGCGGCATTTTGGTGTCACCGATAGGGCTGCAAAAGGGCGCAAAAATGGTTGCTTCAGCAAGCAACGTTATAGAAGTGAAGCTAGATGAAAACTCCACCACTCAAGATTATGTTCTCAGCTTTTTGAATCAAGTATGCGTGGGCACGTCAGCATCACTGCGCGTTACCGATAGCTATAAGATTACCGTAAAAGATGAGCATGGAAATATCATCGATACTCGGGAAGGCTAGTTCTAACCAAGGGCTGCAGCGGACCGTTTTTCCGGCGCGCTGCGCCTCCAAATCGGCCGCTGAGACCAGGCGTTAGGCGAACAAAAATTAGCAGGTATATAAACAATGAAAACTCAATATTACACTGCCACAAGTCTTGATGGATTTCTCGCGACTGAGGATGATTCTCTTGATTGGCTTTTCCCTCTTGGGGAGCTTAACAATTCTAGTTATCCAGAATTCATATCTGAAGTAGGCGCGTTAGCTATGGGGTCAGCAACCTATGAATGGATGGTGCGCCATGCTGAGCAGGTAGCTAAAGAGACCGGCTCACCGTGGCCTTACAGCCAACCAGCATGGATATTTTCAAGTCGTAAACTGCCTATGATTGATGGAGCAGATATCCATTTTGCAAATGGAGATGTACATCAAATTCATAGAGAAATGAGGGGTGCGGCCAAAGACAAAAATATTTGGGTTGTGGGTGGTGGCGATCTGGCTGGTCAGTTCTATGATGCAGGGTTACTGGATGAAATTATTGTTCAAATTGGCTCTGCCACCCTTGGTAAAGGCAAACCCCTTTTTCCGCGCTGTGTTTTAAGCCCAACACTCCAGCTCATTTCCGTTCGCCAGTTGGGCGTAGGTATGGCTGAGCTACGTTATGAAGTGCATAAAAGTGTTTAGAGTATATGCGCCTAACAAGTCAATCAACTTCGCGCCTACGGCGCCGGACGCAGCAAAGCTGCGCCGGTTATTGAAGCGTTAGGTTTCAGGTGCCAGCATGACGCACACCTATTTCTCTCAACGCACGGGGAAGAACCCAAACCTTTCCGGGTTGCCCCTTTCTGACGTCATTGATTTGTTCAAGCGGGTTTACGATCAATTGGCGAATGAC
>NZ_SRIO01000046.1 GCF_004684205.1 Candidatus Macondimonas diazotrophica | reverse complement strand
CACGAGGAGATTCAGATCAGGACGAATGCTGTGATCGGACTCATCGAGGCTGAAATCTTTCATGTGTCCTGCCGGCTCAAAAGCCTTGGAGTCGAGACCGAAGAGACGGAGATCAAGCAGTGCGCATAGAGGATATCGACAAAGCGAAAAAGCTGGCGGACCAACTCAAGGAAGTCGACGCAATCAGAATGTCTTACGACGCGAGCCCGTTTAGAGTAGGATTCTCGATCATCCGTGGTCAGGAAAATCCCATATACGTGACCATGTCCGAGAGACAGGTGGGAAAAATCCTGATCTCAGCGAGCGTCGAACTTGAAGAACAATTAGAAGCTCTTGGAGTGTGGACACACCAGCGATGAATATCGAACGCATGCTTATTCTCGCGGACCATCTGAAGACGGTGCCGCACGCCCCGGAGGGGTCGATCAATACAGGACCCGGTGACGTTTCCAGGTTCAATATGAACCACTATATCTGCGGCACAGCGGCCTGTATTGCGGGGTGGGCTTGCGAATTGTTCTGTCCCAATGGATCGGCGGACGTTTCAGGCATACACAGTATGGCCATGCTCAAGCTCGGCCTTGACCCCAAAGACGCGGGCAACCTGTTCCTGAACAACAATGGGTTTGTCTCCATGGATAGAGACCTCCCTTACATCGAACCTCCGGAGGCTGTTGACGCGATTCTTCGAATGGTCCGAGCAAAGGTCGTTCGTCTCCTCCGATTGGGAGCGGTGTCGCCTTTTGGCGGACTTCACATCGTCATCGAGGACCTCAACATCGATGACGAGAGCATCCAGATGTACCTCGACAGTCCAGGACTGAGTTCGGATGAGCGCGGTGTCGCGCTCTTCATGCTCCGACTGGACGAAAACGGTCGTCAGGATCTCCTGATCAAGGCGGGGAAGGCGCAGTGGGGAGAGTTCAATGACTGACGTCAAATATCCCTTCCAGGAAGATTACTGGAAAACGGGAACATCAGGGTTTCTCACACGAGTAACTTCCGAAGATGAAGCAGATGTATACGACATTCGGGTCGGGGCTCATGCTGTGCGCGTACAACAGGACTCTGACGGACACTTCTCACCGTCTCCATGGGAATTGCGTACCGCGATGATCAGGATGTTTGATCGCGGTCGGCACTATCAGGCTCGTGTGATATCTGATGCTATCAGTTACAAGGCGGGGAGGCGGTAATGAGAGACAACTCAAGACTGGCCCAACTTGTCCGTGAATTTTTCGATATCCTGGAGACAGAGGAAGAGTCCTCCAGTGGGCGGAGATTTCAACCAACTACGATCACCTCGTGCCGGGTCCTACACACAAGGCGTCTCGGCGAAATTCTTCCAGAAATGAAAAGTCTGGCCGAAGAAGAATAATCAACGGAGTAATAAAATGGAATCTCTTTCTATTAGCATTGCCATGGCGGCTTTCTGTATTTCTGTTTTCAGCGTCGTCCTGTCTTTCTTTTCGATTTCAATGTGCAGCGCCGCCATACGTCGTGAGCGGGAATCCAGAAACACGAGCTTCGATCTCCTCTGCTCGAATCCTGACCAATTCAAAGCGTCTCGACGCGGAGGTATGTGAGATGTCCGGCATCCGCTCGATCAAAATGTACGAAATCTTCGGAGACGAGGACGACTCGGACGATGTCCAGTACAACTTCGACCGTCCGGAAGATGTGCTCGTCAAGGTCATCGACGATGGCGAATTTCCCAATCGGGATTGGGGAAAGTATCGGATCGACGACCTGTATATCCTGACGCCTCTGAGCGAAGACGGGTATGCCGGAGCCGCCTCCTACGAGCAGGAGTATGGTGGATTTCTCGATTACGCTATCATGGGTGCCCTCCCGGCGCCGGATGCCCCAGGTATCTACCTGATCTCAGGCATCACCGCCACCTACCACTGTGGAGACGGATGGGAAACCGACGATGATATGGAGTTCCATATCCCACCCATGACTCCGGCAACTCCAGAAGAATACAGGGGAGTGTTCTGATGAGTGAATCAATCTGGGCCGTCTATGCCTACGGCGTCCACAGCCACATCGAAGACGACTGCGACGACAGCACGCCGCTCGACCCATCATGAACGAAGACGGCTACCCAGACCTCGGGGAGTATCTCCTGAAGCAGGCCGGGATCGAGGAATACTCCTATGACAAGGAGAAGGATCTCCTCGCGAAGTGTCCGGTCGAGATCATCCGGTATGGTCACTACGACTATTCTCGCTTCTTCATCGCTGTGAACGGAACTGTCGTTGAGACGGCGTGGGATTGTGAGCCTGTGAGCGAGCTTAATCCGGCCTGGATCATGAGAAAGGAGCAGGAAGCAAAGGATTGGATGGAGAAGCACGGCATACTCCAGGCCTTCGAGAAACACCGAATCTCGCAAGGCCTCTCCGATAATCCGGAATGGAAGTGGTACATCATGCCGATGGTGACATGATGACTGATTACAGCCACCACGCCTACATGATCCAGGTCGCAGTCGCTGATGCGGCAGTTGCGATCCAGGAGACATGGACGGCTCCTAGCGTCGTCTTCAGGCCGAAAGTCTTCAAGGACGGAGAACTAGAACTATGGTGCGCTCTTTATGGCGACAGCCTTTTGAGCGGTGTCTCTGCCTGGGGAGCGACACCAGAAGAAGCTTGCAGGAATTTTGACTACAAATGGCGTCGAGGAGAATCCTGACTCTGACAGAACAGGCCGTCCCCTCACCTCCCAACGCAGCCGGTTCTCGGGCACGGG
>NZ_SRIO01000045.1 GCF_004684205.1 Candidatus Macondimonas diazotrophica | reverse complement strand
ATAAGATGGCTGGCAATCGTTTCTGTTCTTCGGTGAGATTGACAGCCATCTTATGCTCCCGTTGCGCCGGAAATAATTTCCGAAGCACTCAAGTTGGTCATGGTATTCTGCGATCCGATGGCGGATGCAGCGGAACGTGCGGCGGCCTCAGCTCCGGAAATCGCTGCGCGGACTTGTTCAGATAGCGCCTTGACAAATGCATCGATCCGTACTTGATCTGTCTGCATCAGGTAAGTCGCCTTGTAATTGTCAGCGGTGAGTTGCATCTTGGCTTTATCATACAACACACCGTAGTATTTGATATAGGAATCCGTGAATACCTGCCGTGCTTGGATGATCGCAGATAGCTCAGTGTTCTTGTTACGGATCGCATCAACCAGGGCGCCGACGTAAGCCACGGCATCCTTGATGGCATCCACACGCATCTTGTTCAGTTCACCCAGCGCAAAGCGGATATTCTCCACGGCAAGCTCCTGTTGCTTGACCGCCATGTCAGAGGATACCTGGGCATTGGCTACGGCTGCGGCCTTACGGGCGGCATCGACACGAGCCAGCAAGGCTCCGGGCGGGATACCAAATCCTCGGGATGCAAAGTCCGCATACGCCTGCTGCTCCTGTGCGAGGCTCTCCATCGCATTACGGGATCGGGCGCGCTGGTAGATCGCATTCTCGATGTAGTCGGGAAGAATCTTTCCCCCTGTATCCACGATGCCTTCCAGCTTTTCGCGGAGGTATTCATCCCGGACAGAATAATCCGGGTAATACTTGTCCATGAAAGCCGAGAAGTTATCCTTTACAAGTGTGTCGTAAACCGACACCCCTGAATCCACCATACTCATAATTGTAGAGGTGAGGTCCTCCGGAGGAAGCGTGGGGTCCACCGGTGGAATCCATTCGAGGTCGGGCAAATCAACATCGGGGAGATTGTAAGCTTCCGCCGCATTGATCGCGGAGTTCGCCCATGCATTAGCCAGCGCTACCTGGTTCTCACCAAGCTGTCGGGTGGACGCTAGAATTGTATCGATCGAGTCAAGCGCCGAAGCCATGATTACCGCACCCTGCGAGAAAGGACAACTGGAAGAATTGTAACAGATTCAAGGCTGAAGTCACCCCCCATGACATTGCCAATCTGGAACGCCCAGTAGCGGGATTTTACGCCTTTCGGTAGCGGAACCCGGTATTCGTGCACCCCCTCACGGCGTGCTTCAAGTTCATACCACCGCTCAACATTTCCTTCCGTGATCGTCTTCAGTGCCATCTTGCCGTCAGCCCACATACCGAGATAAACCCGGTTCACATTCTTAAGATGCGAATCCCCGAAGTCACTGATCGGTAATTCAATTTCGGCAGGAATGATAGCCCCGGCATCCGTATCGCCGCCTAGTGTGTAGATGGTCGCGCCATCCGTTGTGTAGACCGTGCCGTCTACCTCGGCCATGCTGGTGAAGAAGAAGTTATTGTAAGTGGTCGTGGCCCTTGTCTCCGTGTTAACAACCCAGCAATCCCATACATCATCCTCGGGATTATCATCCGGATCAGGAGACCCAACCCTCGGGCCAAACAACATGCCGCTGATCAACCCTTCGGAGATGGTAGCGCGCAACGCAGCGATCAGGGATTGGGTGTCATCCCCCGCCATACCTTCGGACAGATCCAGCACGATGGTCCCGCCAATGATGTGGTCCTCAGACACCGACATCTGTTCAGCCATCGTCAAGAGAAACGCCAGCGCGGCGGCTGTAGCCGTATCGTCCGCCTCCAACGCTTCCTGGATCAGAATCAGTAGGCCATAGGTATAGCTGAATCCGTCTGCTGTTTTATACGCGGATTCCAGGACATGGGGACCGGCGATAAAGTTCGCCTCGTGAAGCGTCGCATTCTCACCTGCCAAGCTATAGGCCGTAACTCCAGCGGTTACATTCGGTACAAGCGCGCCGTATTCTTCCTGCATGTTCTCGATCAGAACCTCCGGAAACCCGCCATGGTCCCGAGCGCTCTCATCTATCTGATTGGCGTAGTGCACGATCACACTGAAACTGTCATCCATGGTACAGGCATCTTCCTCCGGTATCATGCTCATATCGGATAACAGGGAGCCAGACAGGATGACCGACTCATCCCCGACCAGATAGTAGGTGCCCCCTTCTACGGCACCTCCGCGAATATCGGAAGTCGTTCCACTGGCCGCTGGCGACCATGTATACCCACCATTCTGCGAGGTCAGCATGACCCCGCCTTCGCCGGCAGCTACAAAGATGTTCGATTCGCCAATAACCGTATAGAGGTCATTAGCCGTGCCGCTGGTCAAGGCTACCCAAGTCTGCCCGTTATCGCTGCTGTAGATGATCGTGCCGTTGGCCCCTACTGCCACTAGGTTCAGGCTGTCGTAATGAATCGCAAAGAGATCTTCAGTAGTTGGCGACTCGATAGTCGTCCATGTATACCCGCCGTCGGTGCTCCTATAAATGGACCCGTTTGCCCCCACTCGTACGATGGCAGTAGGCGTAACCGCCATTGCATAGCTGTCGTTCTCCAGACCGCTGGGGATGTAGACGAAGTTAGAGCCATCCTGGGATACTAGGGTAGCACCCCCCGCCGTAGAAGCGACTACGGAGCCTGTCCGTAGCTCGTACACAACGGATGTGATAGCGTCGGTTGTCCCAACCTTCACGACATTGAGTGGCCCACCAATACCATCCTGGACAACGACAAGACCGTTCGCGCCCACGGCTACATGGCCGTTGGGGGTGGAGACTATATCGTAGATGCTACGACCCCCAACCCCGCCGTTGACCGCGTAGGGCGACGTGGCGAATGGGTCATTTATGTTGGCGTAATCCAACCCCCC
>NZ_SRIO01000044.1 GCF_004684205.1 Candidatus Macondimonas diazotrophica | reverse complement strand
CCCCGCCCTCCGCGCCGCTGGACGCCCTGGATTCGTTGTTCGGCGCGGAGGGCGGGGGCGAGATGGCCCAGCTCCGGGCCGCCGCCGCCGACGGGCGCAGCGCGAAGGCGGACCTGCCGCTCCGCGACGGCGAGACCGGCGTCGAGTGGCGCGAAGTGGCGGTTAATCCGCTAGGCAGCCGGCCCGGCTTCACGGTCTGGAACGTGGAGGACATCACCGCCCGCCGGCAGATGGAGCAGGTGATCCGCGAAGATCAGCAGAAGCTGGTCAACTTCGTCGAGAACGCGCCGATCGGCTTCTATTCGGTCGACGCGGACGGCCGCTTCATGTTCGTCAATCACGTGTTCGCCGATTGGCTGGGGACGACCCCGGCGGCGCTTCTGGACGGGGCCAGACGCCTGGGCGATTTCCTGGCCGACGGCGCCGTCCCGGACGCGCCCTACAGCCCGTTTCCCGCGTCCCAGGGGGATGCGACCGGCGAGGTCGTCCTCCGCGGCGCCGGGGGCGGCGCGTTCCAGGCCCATATCGCCCAGCGTCTGGTTCTGGGCGCCGACGGCGAGGGGCCGGTCATCCATTCCGTCGTCCGCGACCTGACCCAGATCCGGGAATGGGAACGGGCGCTGTCGCACTCCCAGTACCGCCTGGAGCAGTTCTTCGCCGTGGCGCCGATCGGAATCGTGCTGCTGGATTCGGAAGGGCGGATCGACACGGCCAACCAGGCCTTCCTCGACATGGCCGGGCGGCGGCTGGAAGAGATCGGCGGCCGGCAGGTCGTCGATCTGTTCGGCGAGGAGGATCGGGCCCCGGTGGCCGCGCGTCTGGCCGGCGCCCGGGCCGACGGCGCCGCCACGGTGCCGCTGGACGTGCGGCTGGATTCGGGGAACGGCGCCGTCGCCTCGCTCTATATCAGCCGCATGCGCCAGGAGGACGGCGGCGAGACCGGCCACATGCTGCATCTGATCGACACGACCGAGCAGAAGAATCTGGAGATGCAGTTCGCCCAGTCCCAGAAGATGCAGGCGGTGGGCCAGCTCGCGGGCGGCGTCGCCCACGATTTCAACAATCTGCTGACCGCGATGATCGGCTTCTGCGACCTTCTGCTGCTGCGCCACAAGCCCGGCGAGGAATCCTTCGCCGACATCATGCAGATCAAGCAGAACGCCAACCGCGCCGCCAATCTGGTGCGCCAGCTGCTCGCCTTCTCGCGCCAGCAGACCCTGCAGCCGAAGATCCTCAACCTCACCGACGTGGTTGCCGACATCTCCAGCCTGCTGCGCCGCCTGATCGGCGCCCGGATCGAGCTGAAGACGATCCACGACCGGGATCTCGGCTTGGTCAAGGTGGACCAGGGCCAGATCGAGCAGGTGATCATCAACCTGGCGGTCAACGCCCGCGACGCGATGCCCGACGGCGGGACGATGACGATCCGGACCAGCAACGCGCGGGTCGACGATCCGGTCAAGTACGGCCACGAGCTGCTGCCCGAGGGCGATTATGTCCTGGTCGAGATCGACGATACCGGGACCGGGATCGCGTCCGAGCATCTGGGGCGGATCTTCGAGCCCTTCTTCTCGACCAAGGCCGTGGGGTCGGGCACCGGGCTGGGCCTCTCCACCGTCTACGGGATCGTCAAGCAGACCGGCGGCTACGTCTTCGTCAAGAGCGCGCTGGGCAAGGGGACGACCTTCCGCATTTACCTGCCGCGCCACGCCGACGAGCAGACGGCCGCCGAAACCGTGGTCCAGCCCAAGAACAAGGACCTGACGGGCGCCGGCACCGTCCTTTTGGTCGAGGACGAGGACGCGGTCCGCCAGTTCAGCGTCCGTGCCCTGCGCAACAAGGGCTACCGCGTGATCGAGGCGAACAGCGGCGAGGGCGCGCTGGCGGTGATCCGCCGCGGCGACGAGCCCATCGACGTGATCGTCACCGACGTGGTGATGCCGCAGCTGGACGGACCGGAACTCGTCAAGGTGGTGCGCGAGACCCGGCCCGACATGAAGGTGATCTTCATCTCCGGCTATGCGGAGGACGCGTTTCGCAAGCGGGTCGGCAGCGACACGGACCTCCATTTCCTGCCCAAGCCCTTCAGCCTGCAGCAGCTCGCCAGCAAGGTGAAGGAAGTCATCGCCCGCCCCGCGCCCTAGGCGCGCCCGGCCGCCCCGCCGGTTCGCGCCTTGTGCGCGCCCGTTCGGAACACAATCGGAACACGCAGGAAAAACACTTTTATTTTCAATGCGTTGTGGATGGGGTTGCAAAAGAGAACAAATCATGAATAAATGGCCGCATTGAACCGGTGTCTCGGGTATGGAATAAGAAGGGGAGCGGTCATGACCTCTACCGCGCTGCATCTCGTCGAGAAGAACGGCATGGACAAGCAAAAGGCGCTCGACGCCGCCTTGGGCCAGATCGAACGGGCCTTCGGCAAAGGCTCGATCATGAAGCTGGGGGCGAGCGATTCGGTGGTCGAGACCGAGGCGATCTCGACCGGGTCGCTGGGGCTCGACATCGCGCTCGGCATCGGCGGCCTGCCGCGCGGCCGGGTGGTCGAGATCTACGGCCCCGAAAGCTCGGGCAAGACGACCCTGGCCCTGCATACCGTGGCCGAGGCCCAGCGGAACGGCGGCACCTGCGCCTTCATCGATGCCGAGCACGCCCTCGACCCCGTCTATGCGCGCAAGCTGGGGGTCAAGGTCGAGGACCTGCTGATCTCGCAGCCCGATACCGGCGAACAGGCGCTGGAGATCGCCGACACGCTGGTGCGCTCGGGCGCCGTCGACGTGCTCGTCGTCGACAGCGTCGCCGCCCTGGTGCCCCGCGCCGAGCTGGAAGGCGAGATGGGCGACGCCCATGTCGGCCTCCAGGCGCGGCTGATGAGCCAGGCGCTGCGTAAGCTCACCGCGTCGATCTCGCGGTCGCGCTGCATGATCGTGTTCATCAACCAGATCCGCATGAAGATCGGGGTGATGTTCGGCAATCCGGAAACCACGACCGGCGGCAACGCGCTGAAGTTCTATGCGTCGGTGC
>NZ_SRIO01000043.1 GCF_004684205.1 Candidatus Macondimonas diazotrophica | reverse complement strand
AGCTCCTGCGAATACCCCATCAGCGCCTCGACTGTGGCAGCATAGGCGCGCAGCACATCAGCGGGCGAGCTGTCGGCAGTGATGTCGGCCAGGGGCAGCGCAGGGCGCGCTATGGCGGGCGGTGCGGGGCAATCGACGGCGACAGGTATCTCCACCTCAACCGTGCGAATGACCGGCTCAGCAGCGCAGCCAGCGAGGAGTGGAAGGAAGAGCAGAAAGCGTTTCACATCCACCTCTCAGCCAGCTTGGCGCCCTGTTCAGCACCCCACTGCACCGCGGCAGCGCACTCCTGCGGCACTTCCTCGGCCATGATGCGCCTTACCCTTACCTCAGCATCGCGGCGCGCCTCTGCGGCGTCCTGTGCGGCTACGGCGAGGCGTTCGGCCTGGGCGTCGGACTTGGCCTTCATCTCGGCGATGGCGGCGTTTTGGTCCTTGATGCTCTCCACCAAGGTCATGCGGTCCCGCTTGCAGGATGCGAGCGCTGCCTCTGCGGTATCTGCACGGTTCTGAGCGATGCCGAGTCGCAGATGCTGGACGCCGATCACCGAAATGATGGTGAGTACCAGCCCGCCGAGGACAAGCGCTTCGATCTTGGTCACTCCCACTTCCTCCCAGTATTCAAGTACAAGTCAGCCACCTTGCCGAACATACTCCCGATCATCGGTATTGTCACGGCGATCACGCCAGATGCCACGGCCTGCACGATCTGCCCGCCTTGGGTGAGCCCGGACATACGGTCGGCGAGGCAAACAATGGTCTGAAGCGCGTACCACGAATACCAGCAAAGGAATAGAAATGCGGACAGCAGCAGCAGGCGCGGGAACACGCGGTAGGCGTCGATGACCTCAGCGTGATCAAGCCACTGCTGCTTAGTCAGCATACGCCCCACACTCCCGGCATCGACAGCCGTCCGGCACAACGTAGAATAGACGGCTGCCACACCCGCATTCGTAGAACGTCTCCGGCTGGAACTCGTATTTCCATAAGCCCATCATACGCCCGCATTTCGGGCATTCCAGCTCCCATGCCCCTACCGGAGCCGCTGCCTGCCACTCATGGTGGCAGCCAGAACAAATCGCCGGGCCAGAAAGGTGCGGGCGGAAGTCGTCGAGCGAGATAACATCGGACATTACTCTGCCTCTACGGGCCTGTAGCCGAGCGCTTGCAAGTGGCAGCGCTTGAATTTCTCTCCGCTACCGCACGGGCAGGGCTCGTTCCTGCCCACCTTCGGCGGCTGTCGCGACAGTTGGCGCGGAGTCGGCGGCTTTTCCATCTCCAGGTAGTGCGACTTTTCCTTTTCCCACTCCTTGGGCGTCATGCACTCCTTGAATTTCGCCAACTCCTCTGCCGAAAAGATTCGGCCGTTTCTCATGTCCATCACTCTGCTCCAAATGTCATTAAGTCTCTTCAGGTGGCCCGTAGCGTGGGCCTGACGGTGTGCGCACCAGCGCGCAAGGAGGGTATCAGCACGCACCGGTCACACACTGCGGGCGGTTGTTGCGGCCACCCCCCGCTATTCGCCGTATTCTCAGTCTTCGTCGATCTCTTTGATCACAATGTAGCTGCCCTTCCAGACATCCACTTCAACCATTGAGCAAGGATGCGGCAGCTTGTGCTCGCTGCGCATCGCATCCTCTTCATGCCGATGCCCTTCGTCCCACACTTGCACAACCAGCTTGTGGTCTGAATCGTCCGCATTTTCAATACGCACCCGTTTGGTCATTGCCTTTCTCCAATTGTGCCGTATTCTCAGCCGCCGAGCACTGCCGCCCAGCCTGCTGCGTAATTCGCCTTCCACGTGCCCTCATGCGGCTTTCCAGGCCGCCACGCCCACAGATATTGCCTCCAGCCCTCCTCGGGCGCGTTCTGGGCCGGCAGCGCCCATGGTGCCGAGTACAGCAGCGCCCTGGCAAACACTGCTGCAAGCACGTCGTTGTGTGTGACCGCATCATGCACGGTCGTCACCATGCGCGGGTAGGCCATCTGCGCAAGCACCGGATCTACAATCTGCCGCGTGCGATTGTTGCCCAACACAGCCGACACGCCGCCGGCCTCGAACTGCCAAAAACTGTGAGCTGGTCCTGGGCGACTCTCCCACCAGTCTTTGCCGGCGTCCAGCACCTGCACGCGAGCCTTAAGGCCGGACTCCTGCAAGGCAATGGCGATCAGCATTGCGCGGGCAGGGATGCTGTCGAGCTTGGCATCGAGCAGCGAGAGCGCCGGCGAGATTGCGGCGTGGAGCAGCAGGCGCGGCGTCACTGCGTGTCACCCCCGCGCTTGACGTACTCCGCCATCCGCGCATTGTGCAATTCTATCTCCCGCGCCTCTCGCCGCCTGTTCAGGCGCCATTGCAGCACCAAGCCGACGGCGCCGATCACCATGCCGGACAGCACGCCAAGCGACGCAACCAGTGTGTGGTTCTCGCTCAGCCATGCCAAGGCACCGCTGCCGGCGGTGATGCCCGCGCCAGAGTATGTGAGCTTGTGCGCCGTCGCTGCTGATACACCATCCTGCATTACTTGGCCTCCCCCATCAGTTGCACAAACTCTTGCGCTGTAAACCACGACAGCCCACGCGTGACACGGGGCAAGCAGAATATCGGCGATGTGCGCGACACGAACTTCTCCGGCCTACCCTCCGTGCAGAATGCCGCCGAAACCTCATGCTGGCGCGGGAATGACGGCAGGTAGATGTTGAGCAGGTAGGGCGACACCACCCCGAACGGGTGCGCGAGGAAATCGGGGAAGTGCCCGGTGTTGCGCCAGATGTAGATGCCGGATCTGGCAATGGCCACAGTGGCGCTGGTGCGGTTGGTCCAGCGCAGCGGGTTGTTCTGGCCGGTCCAGTCGCCGTCCGCGTGCCCAGCCGCTGGCAGCGACGCGCCCATGGCGGGGTCGAATACCTGGCGGGTAATGGCCTGGTGTTCGTGGCCGGCGGTGTGATTTTGGATCGCGAGCAGCGGATGGCGCTCGGCATCGAGCCACCAGGAGTCGGTATAGAACCCGTCGCCCAACAGCCGGCGCACGACTGGCGAGCCGATCACGAACATCGTGACATGCGCGTCGAACTCCTCTGCTATCTCGCGCACGCTCGGCAGGTCCGCCGCGCAATCCCTCGCCGGATTGACGCGCCGCAGATAGTTGCGGTCGTGCCCGTCATCGGTCGTGATAACCACGGGCTTTGCCGGCAGCGTGTTGCCTGCGCGCAGCCCCATCCGCCACTCGACAATGTGCCGCGCCGGAGTCGGCACAAACCCCATGTCGTGCAGCAATTGCAGATCTCGCTGCATTGCCAACACGTCCGTGTCGTCCGCGTCGCAACGCTCGCCGATGGTCTGCGGGTGATAGAGCAGCACCGGCACCTGCCCGCCATCATCCAGCGAGTGCGCTGCGCCGATGA
>NZ_SRIO01000042.1 GCF_004684205.1 Candidatus Macondimonas diazotrophica | reverse complement strand
ATGTGTCCAGTCGCATCGGGCTTGGCCGCATCGTCCCCGGTATGCAGGGGCTGTCTCGTAACGATATCGGCATGGCGCTATGGGAAATCCTCGGCCCCGCCGGACAACCGGTCGTTACGGGTGCTGGGGCTACCGCTCGCCTTGCGCAGGGAGACATCCTCGGCGCCGCACGCAACGCTCCGGTACGCGCCATTGCCGACGCGGCCAATCTAGCTGATCAGATCCTGACCGGAGAGCAGCGCGATAAGCAAGGGAACGTTGTAGCTCCGGCTACCTTGGGCAGCATGTTGATGAAAGCCGCTGGGTTCAGTTCTACGGAACTGTCCCGAGAGTACCAGGCAATGAACATCATCTATGACTACCAAGAGTGGAAGACGGATGCCACCAAGGGTTTCCGCCAGGATCTTGTCCGCGCTTACCGGGAAGGACCTGAAGCAGTCAAGGCCGTGATTGATTCCATCAATGCGTGGAACCAATCACACCCGAATCCACGGGACCGGATCACGATCGATTACGGCGATGCGCTACGGCAGTCACGCGCAAGGACGCTCACAGAGCGCCGCACCGGCGGGCAGAGCGCTAAGCAACGCGCTGAGATGAATGGCCTGCTCAGGTCCGTCGGGATCGAGCCAGGAGACCTGTGATGAACTTCAGGCGTTCATCCGCAGCTTTGGCATCGGCTTCGGACTCCGCGAAGTCGATGCGCTGTTGCAGTAGGGGTTCGTATTGCTGGAGCGCCGAGGGTGGCTCTCTCAGGGTCAGCGATGGATACGCGGGCACCCCGAGGTCCTTGAAGGTTATGGAGGCGTAATGGTTACGTTCGGTTTCAACGGCCCGTGTGGACTTATGGTCCGCGCCGGAATGATGCATGAAGATCATGAAGCGCAGAGCGAAATTGTAGTGCGGTATGAGGTGGGTCCAGTTGATATCCAGATCGGGACTATCGTGGACTTTGATGTAGCCTGTTGCATCCTTGAACCCGACGATCAGGGCAGCGCACGGGATGCTGAGGCCAAGGTGGCTGCGCAGTTGCTCGACTTTTCGGGTTGTGGCCCTGAACTCCGCAAGGCGGGTTAATTTCATGCGTACTCTCGAAGTTGTACTGGACGATAAAGATTACGAAACAGCGATGGTCGCCGCCGCGCTTTGTGGGCAGGATACCGACGAATGGGTTGCCGGTGCAATAGCCATCGTCAGTCATGTGTGTACATCGGCCCCCAGTAAACGTATGCGGGTCGAGGCATTCCTAAGCCCGAAAGAGTTAGCCGAGCGATGGTGTATGAGCATTGGGGAACTCGATTCCCGTAGCCGGTTACACGGAACTCCGAACCCTGTTATGATTGCCGGTAAGTTATTGTACAGGCTAAAGGATGTGGTTGTCTACGAGAAGCATATGATGGAAAGGCAGGGCATGGCATGACAACGATCTATGTCGAAATGACAGAGCAGCTATCGAATCTGGAAGCAAAGATTCGGTACATCCCTGTTGTTGTCGATGGAGCGCAGGTCTACCACAATATGACCGCGCTTCGATTCGTAGGCGCTACCGGCGTGGTTACTCATGCGGGTGGTGGGGTTATCGATGTCAACTTCTCCGGCCTTGGCGGCTCGACGTATAAGCACACGCAGGCTTCGGCCTCGGATACCTGGACCGTGAACCACAACCTAGGGTACAACCCTACTGTGCAGGTTTTCAATTCCGGTGGCCAGGTGGTCATCGCCGATATCAGTCACACAAGCTTGAATCAAACCGTAATTTCCGCGTCCCTTGCGTTCAGCGGGTACGCCCTATTTACTTAAGGAGTATTCGCAATGGCCACAAAGATCTCAACTTCATTCGATTTTCAGAGCGCAGGGACTGTAACCGGGTTAACTAACCCGAGCGCATCTACAGACGCAGCGACCAAGGCATACGTTGACAGCGCTGTCGAGGGTCTCGCGTGGAAGGATTCGGCACGTGTGGCTACGCAGGGGAACCTTACGTTAGCATCCCCCGGTGCCACGATCGACGGCATTACGATGGTGTCTGGGGATCGGGTACTTGTGCGAGCGCAGAGCGCCGGAGCAGAAAACGGCATCTATATCTGGAACGGCGCGGCGGTCCCCGCAACAAGGTCGCTTGACGCGAATACCGCGAATGAGCTTGAGCAAGCCGTTGTTACCGTCGAGGAGGGCACCAGCGCTGGGGTAACATATCGCCAGACCGCCGTGAATTTTACACTGGACTCTGGTGCGGTATCCTGGTCTGTATTCGGCACCGCTGCGGGGAATGCCAGCGAAACCTCCGCAGGGATCGCGGAGATTGCCACTCAAGCGGAAACAGATGCCGGTACAGACGATCTTCGTTTTGTCACCCCGCTTAAGCTAGCCACGTCGCCCTTTGCGGTTAAGAAGTACGCCGCGAACTTTGGCGATGGGTCTTCGACGAGTTTCAATTTCACGCACAATTTCGGTACTCGCGATGTGCTTGTGGAAGTCATCCTGAATAGCGGGAACTATGACACCGTGCTCTGCGACGTACAACGGACCAGCATAAACCAGGTCACCGTGGTAACGAGTGTTGCTCCTGCTTCCAATGCCTACCGCGTATTGATCCGGGGCTGATAAATGAGGCAGCTTTCTGAATTACTTTTTGAACGGAAGGTAAACTCCCCGACCATTTCGTCGGGGACGCTGACGCTCAACCTTGCAACAGGGCGGTACTTCAAGGTTACCCTGGATGCCAATGTGACAACGCTGACCTTCAGTAATGTACCGTCTGGGGTTGATTGCACCGTTGATCTCAAGCTTGTTCAAGATGCCACGGGGAGCCGTACCTTTGCATGGCCCGCCAGTGTCAAATGGGCGAACGGGTATATCCCGACGGTCACGGCTACCGCGAGTAACTATGACATTTTCACGCTGCACACCGATGATGGTGGAACAACATGGTCCGGGTTCATTGGTGGACAGAGGTTCGTGTGATGCCTGGATTAGGAATGCGTGCTCATTGGTCACCGAGAATCATGTTTCCTGTGTCAGGAGGAGACGCTGGGTGCTTTTACGACCCAAGTGATTTGTCTACAATGTTTCAGGACGTTGCTGGAACTATCCCCTGCGCTGTTGATTCTACCGTCGCGTTGATAAAAGACAAAGGCCCGTTTGGCTACGATGCTAGTCAATCTGACTCAGCGAAGCGCCCAACTCTCAAAAAGGATTCGGCTACGGGAAGGCATTTCTTACGTTATGGCCCAGAAGTCCAGCATTTGGTTACGGGATTAGTCATCCCCCGGCCAACCGGGGATATATTTTCTGCGGTGGCGATTCAGCACATATCAGACACACTTGATTTCCCTGGCTATTTTAGGCATCGTGGATTTACCAATGACATTGATTCAAGGCTCCCTGTGTTTTTTTCCCAAAAGTCTACTGGTAAAATGTTTGTTGAGTTTGGGTCAACAGGTTCTGTATCATTCACAACAAACAGGGCACTTAAGAATGTGTTCTCGTGCACGAGGATCGTTAGTGGTGCGTTGACCGCTTACAGTAACGGTTCCATTGCCGGTGTGGATAGCTCTGTCGATAACCCTACCAGCGATACGCTGAAAGAAACTCATGTCGGCGTCACCGCCAACTTTGATCTCTATGGGGCACTTGTTATATCCGGATTCGTTAACAGCACCGCGAACAGGGCGCGCATAGAAAAATGGTTTGCAGAGCGTATGGGCCTTGTGTATTAGCTCCATAGCAGTTACTATTTCCCTACAACTACCCCGAGGGCGGAACCGTGAGTTTAAGCAGAATCGT
>NZ_SRIO01000041.1 GCF_004684205.1 Candidatus Macondimonas diazotrophica | reverse complement strand
TGAGTGACGCTGGGCTGCTGGACACAACAGGTGGTACGGAAGGATTCTTCAAGGAAGTCAAGTCACAGGTCATGCAGCGCGCTGTTGGTCCCGCCTGGCTGGAGACCGCCATCGCCAATGTGGCAGAAGACCCAGACAATCCGGAGGCCACCCGGAAGTTCATCGCGGACCTGCGGTCACTCTACCTTGACTCTTTGCCGGACCGATCTACTGCACGCGTGATGGCCCACCGGAAGGGGCGCCAAGGGTACAGCACAGACATGGTGCGCAGTTATGCGCACCGGATGCTGATTGCGGCGAACCACATTGCCGGGTTGGCAGTGGCACCTGTCCGGCAGGAAACCTTCCGGGAGATCGAAGGCGCGATCACTGCGGCGCAGGTAACGCGCGGGGTGGATGTAAGCGCGCTTGAGCGGATGCAAGTTGTTGCCGACGAGTTCAAGCAGCGGGATCTGGACACAGCGGATCCCATTCCTCGCAGTCCAATGATGAGCATGCTGCGTGCCGTCAGTCACGTATTTTTCCTGGGGCTGTCGCCGGCGTACGTGCTGATGAACGTCATGCAGGTAGGTGTGCTGGGTGTGCCCGAATTGGCGAAACGCTTTGGTGCCAAGAAGGCGACCTCGGCTGTGGCGGCTGCATTGCCGGACGCCATCAAGGTAGTACGGGCAGCGCTGCGCGAGGGCTACAAGACCGGCGGCCTGGTAGGCGCCTCTGAAATGGTCATCACGTCAGAAGTGCTGGCCAATGCCGGGCTGTCACCGGAGCGCGTGAACTATCTCGTCGAGATGATGGGTACCGGCAAGCTGGACATCGGTACCGTAACACGGGAAATGGGCCGGTTGGCTGCTGGAGAGGTTACGAGTGATCGCACTGTTCGGCTGAACTCTGGGCTGAAGGTGCTTACCAGCTTCACACTGATGTCTGAGATTCTGGCTCGGACTACGGTCGCGCTGGCTGCCAGAGATTTGCACGGGGCGAAAGGTATCGCAACCTATGCCTCGCGCGTGATCGATAACTCCATGCTGAACTACAACGCCTACGCGATTGGGCGTGCTACAGGTGCCAAGGGGGTTCTTGGCGGGCTTACTCCGGTCGCGCTGCAATTTCACCAATACTCATTTCAGGCATTGGGGCGACTGATAACCGAGACCTACAATGCGTTCTCTCGCAGTCAGGGTGTGACAGACGAGCAGCGGGCGGAAGCGCAGCGGTTTCTAAAGTCACATGTTGCCGCTATTACACTGCTGGCAGGTACGATGGGCCTGCCGTTCATGACGGTAGCCGCGAGGTTGTCGGACATGCTGTGCGAGATGTTTGGCGATCAGCCGTGCGACACCAAGGCGTCTCTGCGGAATTTCACGCACGACGTATTCGGCGCAGACATTGAGCCGATTGTTTCACGTGGAATCCTTCGTGTCATAGGAGGTGATCTGTCCAGCCGGGTCGGCGAGGCTGACCTTCTGCCCTTCAGTCGGTTTCTGGCAGACCGACGTACACTGGACGAGAAGCTACGTGACCCGCTGCTGTCTATCTCTGGTGCAACCGGGGGTATGTTGTCCAACATCGTTTCCGGCGCGCAGAAGGTCGCAGATGGTGACTGGCTGGGGGGTGTGCAAGCCATGATGCCTACGGCGCTGAGAGGCCCAGTGAAAGCCTACAGCCTGTCCACCAAAGGATTCACGGACAACAGCGGCGTGACGCTGCCGATGGAGCCGACAGCCACTGACAAGCTGGTGGCCCTGCTAGGCATCCAGCCCGGCAAGGAGGCGGACTTTATGCAGGCATCGCGTGCACAGCGGCAGAGAACGAGTATACTCTCTCGTGAACTGTCTGTGATTCGCAAGAATATCGTGAAAGCCATCGAGCAACAGGACCGCGAGAAGCTGCGCGAGTGGGGCCGCAAAGCTGCTGAGTTCCAGCAAGCGAACCCTACTGTGGACATCATGCAGGGGGTGACCAGCTCGCTGAGGCAACGTCAACGTATGAGCGCGTTGAGCACGGTGGGCATCCTGCCGGGGGCGAATGTGAGGGATATTGGCATTCAGGAGCGCACGCGGTTCTTCCAGCCAGGGGCACAGTGATGCCAAAAGCACCCGCAGAAGTGACGTGGACGATTCGGCAGGGCCGTACTTTCAAGTATGTGGTACGGCCGGAGAGCCTTCCGCTGGTGTACAAGCCGATTAACGCCATTGCGCAATCCGCACCTGTATCCGTTACAGCTACGGGGCACGGACTGGCGACTGGATGGAATGTGGCGGTGACCAATGTTGACGGAATGATAGAGATTAACGCCGTAGCGAACGCGCTGCGTGATTCAGACTTCAAGCCCGTGACGGTGGTTGACCCGAACACAGTGACGATCAATTCAGTAGATGCTGCCGGGTTTTCGGCCTACACCGCTGGCGGAAACCTGGTGTACTACACACCCGTGTCGCTTGCCGGCGCAGTCGCTCGACTGGACTTGCGAGATGCCATAGGTGGTGCGCTGCTGTACCAGATGTCATCTGCGTTGGGCAACATTGTGCTTGACGACACAGCACATACCGTTACAGTAACGATTCCGGCTAGTGCGACAGAAGGGTTTACTTTTCTGTCAGCCGTTGGCGACTTGGAAATAGTATATCCCGACAGTTTTGTGGAAGAACTTCTGCGAGTAAATGTGGAAGTGATTCAAGAGGTTACTACATCTTCTTGACGGAGAAACAGAATGCCACTCGTACTACCTAACAACGGCGAAGGTGATATTCTGGCTGCTGCTGTCGCCAAGGCAGCCGCTGAGAATCTCGTGCTGCGGTTGTATGTCAACGACGTTACGCCGGCTGAGTCCGACACGACAGCCACGTACACCGAAGCGACGTTTACTGGGTATGCAGCCCTTACGTTGACGCCCGCCAGTTGGGTGGTTACGGAAGGCGCGCCGGGGGATGCGACATATCCCCAACAGACATTTACGTCCTCTGCGGACCAAGCGGCGCAGAGCGTGTATGGGTACTACTTGACCAGGGTTACTTCCGGCAGGATCGCATGGGCCGAGCGGTTTCCTTCCGGACCGTATGTCATTGCCAACAACGGGGATAACGTCAAGGTCACATTAAAGTTCACGCTGGACTGAGTGGGGGTGTATGTGAGCCATGAACATTCGCCAGATGTGTGGAGGATGCTTTTTGAGCAGACACCCGTGGTCTTGCGGTGGGTGCTGGGCATTCTAAGCGCGGGGCTATTCACTATGGCGTCCTACATCTACCGGAGAAACCAGCGCAAGATGCAGGAGATCGAGACCTACATCGACAAGAAAATCACTGAGGTCGAAAAGAAGATGGACGCAGTGAACGCATCTGCTCAGCTTCGCGACGAGGCGATTTTACGTCGCCTAGAAATCATAGACGGGCGAGTGGTGGATGTGCTCAATACATTGGCTGGCAACAGGCGCGGATGAATTATACGGCATACACATCAGCAGGAGATTACTGATATGAGCAGATGGCCTGGAAGTCCCGCAAGGTACTACTCACAAGTCACCGCAGCATCTATTACTGCGGAGAATACATTCACTGACGCAGTAGATATTTTTGGCCTATTCAACCTGTCTATCTCAGGGACGTGGGTCGGGACAGTGACACTTCAGCGGTCATTCGATTTTGGCGCTACGTGGGTGGATGTGACTACTTACACCGCCAACATTCAGGACGCAGGGGACGAGCCTGAAAAACTTGTTGTATACCGCGCCGGCATCAAAACCGGGGAGTACACCTCCGGCACCGCAGTGATCCGGATCAGCCAATGAGCATCATGCGGGGCGGTATTATGCGGGGCGGCAT
>NZ_SRIO01000040.1 GCF_004684205.1 Candidatus Macondimonas diazotrophica | reverse complement strand
GCTCGTTGTAGAGCCGCAGGGTATAGGTCGTGCCCGGCTCCGGGCCGATATCGCCGCTCGTCCAGGTCGTGAGGCCCGCGGTCTGCAGTATCCGGTCGCGGTGCGCCCAGGCGAGGGTGAGCTGATCCGTGGTGCCGATGCTCGCCGGGTAATACTGGGTATTCACCCGCAGGTTGCCGGGGGGATAGGGGCGGCTCGCGCGGTTGGCCAGGGTGAGGCTGCGCCCCGTGGCGCTGCCGAGCGCCAGGACGCCGTCGCGGTTGCGGGGCAGCGCCTTGTACCAGGCCGTCTCCGCGTCCGTCCGCTCGGTATTGTCCGCGGCGCCGGGGAAGCTCGTCACAAACAGCCGGGCGGCGGCCGTGAAGGTGCGCGGCACGCTGTCCATCACCGCGCGTTTGATCGTGGTCGCGAGTGTCGTCGGGTTCCAGGCGGTGATCTCCACCATCTCCTCGACCGCGCCCTCGATCAGCACGCCATACTGCCCCACCGCCACCAGCTGCGGGTCGGTGGCGCTCGCGATGGTGAGCAGCGTATCCAGGCGGCCGATGCCCGCGCCGAGCTGTAGCACCGGGCCAAAGGTACCGCTCGCGAGCGGTTCCGCCGCATAGGTGATGTTGTCCGGGCTGTAGTGCAGATCAAAGCTGTACCAGCTCTGCTCATCGCGCGGCGCGAAGGCCTGCACAAAGCCGTAATCGGGCAACAGCGCCTCCAGGTCCGCCGGGCGCAGGTTCAGCGCCAGGTGGTAATAGGGAATCTCGGCCAGCAGCACCGTGGCCAGGTCCGCCACCGGCTGCACCGGATCCACCCAGGCGCTCGGCTGGCGCACCACATAGCTGCCGGCGGAGAGCCCGAACACATCCTGCACGATCCGCACCGAGAGCTTGGGCGCCGCCTCCAGCCCGGGCTCCTCGATGTGCGCCACTCGGAACACCCCCTCGGTGATGCCGAGCTTGGCGCTCGTCACCCGAATCACCCGGCCGGGGTACAGATCCCAGCCGGTGCGGTCGACTTCCAGGCGGGCCACGTCGAGCGGGGTGCTCAGCGCCCGCAAATCGCGGTCCAGCACCCGCGCGGCCAGGGTGTCGTCCTGGATCATCGGGTATTCCACCGCGTGGCTCACCACCCGCCCCTGGGCGTTCACATTGCCGATATTCTGCGCCGAGACAGTCGCCGGCTGGTCCGTGTCCGGCCGGGTGTAGGTCACCACCACCTCGTTGATGGTGTCGGCGAGGTGGCCGGTCTCGTAATCGAACAACTCCGAATTGCTGTCGTCGAACAACGGCAGCGTGCCCACATCGTAGCCGCCGCGGTGCAGCTCCAGGCGGATCAACCCCGTCTGCGGGTCGGGAAACAGCGTGCCGCCAATGTGGTCGAGCACCGCCTGCACAAACTTCGGCACCGCATCCGGCTCGCGGCCAAAGGTCCAGAACACCGAGAGCCCAAAGCCCTCGCCATGCAAGGTATCGGCCGCCGCCCGAAAGCGCGCGTCGTCGATGGCCGAGACCGGCAGGCCCGCGCCGAACTTGCGGCTGGTGATCGCGTCCACGATCATGTGCGCCGGGTTCATGTGGCCGTTGATATCCGCCTTGGCGTCATACCAGGTCACCTCCCGCGACAGCGCGCGCTGGGGCTGCCAGGCGAACTCCTTGAGGTAGGGGTTGGTGCCGTAATAGATCTGCTCGGCGATCACCGAGCACTTGTGCCGGAATGCCGGCACCACGCCGCCGAGCACCGATTGCAGATAGGCATTCACCCCCTGGCTCGCCTCGCCGAACGCCACCGAGAAGCGCCCCACGATGCCGCCCTCGCGGCCCTCCCCGCCCATCAGGTCCGGCTTGTTTACATCGATCGCGCCGGAGGCCGTCAGGTTGCCGCTCCACACCTCGCGGTCGTCGTAGGTGATGCGCAGGAGACTGTCGATCGGGCCGTGGCCGAGCACCACCCGAAAGCCGAGGTGGTAGCGATAGCCGACCGTCTGCTTGCCGCCGCCGCTACCCATAACGCGCCCCGCTCGCGGCCTCGCGGGCCTCGCGCTCCTTCGCCGCGGCCACTACCGCGAGCGCCATCGCATCGCCGGTGGCCTCCAGCTCCGCCGCCGGCAGGCCCTCGAACACAAAGCGCCGCCAGTCCAGGCCGTGGCGCGCGAAAAACACCTTGCGAGCCGTGCGGTTGCAGAATTTGAGGCTCGGGTGCTTCAGGTCGCACAGGCGCACGGTCGTCACTTTTTGCCTCCGGATTTGCGAATCGGGTCGGCGCGCAGATCCCCATACCAGGTGCAGTTGTGGCCACGGATCACCGGCTTGCCGAAGATCACCCCAATCGGCATGCCCTCCTTGGCCACCGGCACATTGCCCGGCTCGCCCGGCTGCGGGCTCTGCGTCTTGGGTTTGGGCATGAGCAGCCCTGCCACATAGAGCAGCAGGATAGAAATAATGATCTGTTGCATGGCGTCTCGTGCGGAAAGGAACCGGGAAAGGCTGGCGCCACGGCGCCGTCAGAACAGCGTCTTGCCGCCAAAGGGGTTGTCCGGCGGCATATAGGGCTCGCCGCCGTGGTTGATCTCGTTACCAAAGCCCGCACAGCCGAGCGCGCCATCCTTGCTGCGGTCGCACCCCCAATAGAGCGTGACCGGCTCGCCCACCGTCAGGCTGTGGGGGCGCTCCACCAGCGTCAGCACCGCGCCGGACTGGCTCGCGATCCAGCGGCGCTCGAAGGCGCCGTCCGTCGGGTGATCCCACTCCAGCATGCCGCCGCGAAAGCGGTTCGCCGGCAGGCCCGCGCCCGTGATCGCCGAGACCGTCACCGTCAAACCCGAGACGGCATCCGCCACCCCCAGCAGCTTGAAGAGCTGGCGATCCAGGCCACAAAAGCTGTCGTAGAGCACATAGGGGCAGGCGGTCGAGAAAAACAGCCGGTGCGATTGCACCTCCGTCAGGGCGATCTCGGCCACGCAATGGAGCGTCGCCTGCGCGCCGCCCAGGGTGGTGCGGTTCACCACCCCGCGCCACTCCTGGATCCAATCCGTCTCGCCCAGGTGGCTTTTCCAGATCGTCACCCGGCACTCGGTGGGCAGCGGCGGCAGCCGCAGGCGCAGCACGATATCCAGCTCCCGGTCGCAGGTGATCTCCAGGCGCGCGTCATCCAGCGTCTCGCTCAACTGCTTGCGCCCGCGCGTGATCGCCGCCGGCGTCCAGGTGAAGGTGTTGTAGGTCTGCGCCGTCACCGCCGTGGTGTAGCGGTAGTGCTTGGTGCCAATCGCAAAATCGAACAGATAGATCGGCTCACCGCCGTAATCGCTGGTTTCGCGCGCGATGGTCGTCATCGATGGAACCAGGCCACTTCCAGCGGCGCGCGGGCGACCAAGAGCTCGCCATCACTGGTGGGGGCATCCACCTCCACCCAGAATTTCTGGCCATCCGTCGCCGAGGGCAGCAACCAAAATGCCACCGCGATCCCGTCGACAATCCAGGGGCTGCCTTCCGAGAGGCTCCCCGTCACATCTTGCTCCGCCAGATCCAGCACCCGCACCGCGAGGGGCCCGCGACCATTGCTGGCCACCAGGGTTTCGCCGCTGCGCAGCACCCCCGCCGCGCCGCCGAAGAGCACCTCCGCCACCATCGCCGAACCCGGCGTCTTGCGAATCGCACCGCGTGCCATATCACCCCCAGCCACACCCAGGCCCCGTCACGCGGGGCCGTTCGATTTCGGCACCGCAGGCGCGAGCCGTCGAATATCCTGCGCCGTCACCTGCGTGCTGCGCGACAGGGCGCCCGCACCCAAGGCCACCGCCCAACGCCGCGCCGGCGCGGCGGCGAAAACCGTGATCGAAGCCGGGGTCGTCGCCGCCGTGGCGGCACGTTCCGCGGCGCCCGCGGCACCCGTGGT
>NZ_SRIO01000039.1 GCF_004684205.1 Candidatus Macondimonas diazotrophica | reverse complement strand
GCGTTCGCCAACAATCCGGAGTCGTATGCGCTGGGGGAGTCGATGCCGCCTGCCATTGGGCCAGATGCGCAGGATTCGCAGCGGCACGACGGCTAGAGATGCCCGATACGATCGATCATGGCCTAACGCCATGGCTGATCGAGATCATCGCAGAATTGGGCGTCGCACGATCTGGAATGAGTGGCCTTGTTGGGCTGGATTATGGAGAGATTGAATCCTATGCGCGCTTCGCAGGGATCAAACTCGGGAGAGCTGCAATCATGATTCGCAAAATTTCAGCCGCATACGCAACAGGCTACAACGAGGGCCAGGACGATAAGTCGCCGCTGCCGTGGAAACAGAGCAGTGATTCTATCGCCGACTCGATATCTATCTGGCTGGACAGCCTGGGATGATTGTTTCGTCGCAATGGGACATCTCCGCGGTGGGCCAGATTGGTCCAATTTATCCGGCAGGTGGCGAGATCAGAATATCTCTAGACCAAACCGCCGGGGTTGCGCGCGCATATGCCAGCACATCACCAAGGCAGAACGTCATCGTAGACGAATCTTCCGGGTTGCTGACCGCGGCATCATTTGACCTGAACAATCCAGGAGGACTTAAGTCGGGCTGGATTAATGTTACGGCCGATTTGTCGTCAGAGCTTGTTGGGTTCAGCGCAGTTCTGATCATCGTTGATTCGGGCACAGTAACGGCTAGCGCTACGGAATTTGTGCCGGATGACGTGGTTAAAACCGGATCCGGATTTGTTGCGTCGATCTCAACCAGCCCAGCTGCTCGGTGGGGGATTGGCGAAGCTATGCTCTTGAGTTATGAGCCACTTAGAGTTGAGTCTGTTGAGATTGGCGGCGTCCAATCTGAGGGCGTAACGGCGCGATGGCTCGACGGATCGCCAGACGTCATCAAGGGCGGATCGATATTCGGCGCTGTAACCATGAGGGTGCCAGACATCGAGAGCGCAGGGAACACGGCGCTTGCTGTCGCATCCATCGATTCGTCGCCATATGTGATCAAATTCGAGCGCATAAAGGATGGTGATATTTTGGAGTCACGCTATTTCAATGGCCTAGTCAAAATGATGGAAGTCCCTGTTGGGGACCAGATCAGATCAATCCCTGTTGAAATTGTCGTGATAAATCGGCCGCTACACGTAATTTACTGAGGTAACAATATGGCAATCGTAAAACTAGCGACCGAAACCCTCACGCTAGGGCGCTATCGCGATCTGAAACGCAAAGAGGCGACCGCATCAGCATTGATATCGGCGTATGACGCTGAGCAATCGCTAGTAAATGAGCACGGCCCCAGAAATTGGCCTCGCCCGACGATGGAAAACGCCAACAATGTTCCGACGATATCATCGGTATCAGATCCCGCCGCAGATCCTGACGCGGCAACGCAGATCATTTACCCGTTTGGGTTTGATCACGAAAATGGGACGGTCGTTCCTAAAGAATATCGTTATACGCATTTATTCAGAGGGCTGAACCCAAATCTATCGATCAAACGGTCGATACGTAATTACCTTATTGGCCCGAAATTGAAAGTTTCTGGAGCAACAGGGGGAAACGCAGGGCATGACACCGATATCGAGCCGGGCCAATCGTGGGGCATGGGTACGGCGCCAAAATATTGCGATTTCACGTTGGACGGAGATGTTTTTTACCTGCCCAGCAGCCAGGGCGGCGCATCAGTAACGATGCATGTTGCCGTGGATGGGGCGATCATGACGCCGGTGATTTCGGGATCAAATCTCAACGTCGGCTCTATGCCGTGGAATTTCTACCCGAATGTTGTTTCCCACTACATCAAATTCAAGTTTCCGACCGTTGCGCGCCGAAAAATCAGCCTTGTTTTTGAGTTCGCGTACTGCCCGCTTTCGATCCATACTCGAGTAACATCAACGATTACCGTCCCAACGACTAAGCGGCTGAGATGGCTGGCATTTGGCGACTCATTTTCGGACGGCGTAATTAGCGACACATCGACTGCATTTTCTCAGGTTCACGGAACTGGCGAAACAATGCATTACATGTTCGGCGGAGAGTTTGAATTTCTGAACATGGCGGCGTCGTCTTCAGGGTTTTGTGATGCGACTTATGTTGTGCTCCCGGCAGACTCGATCCCATACCCGAATGGTAAATTCCCATCGTTCAGAAAGCAGCTATTAACCGCAACGCCAGGGCTGGACGCGGATATTATCACGCTGCTATGCGGACATAACGACGCCAGCCAACACGCAAACCCGGTCCTGCTGTCTGAATGCGCGGCATTTATCGACGATGCACGGTCGATGCATCCTGGAGCGATTATCGCTGTTTTCGGCGCGAACGCATCGCCGGGGAAAATCGGAGACGGTACAGATTTGCTTGTCGAAGCAAAAATTAAACAGGTTTGCGACCAGAAGGGCGCAATTTTCGTGCCGCTACAAAACCGGCGTATCAAATTTTTGCGCGGATCCGGAAAGCAAAGCGCTACAACTGGAGACGGAAACTGTGATATCTACACGGGACCGGATGGCATCCATCCGACGATCAAAGGACATGGCGCGCTTGGCAGGATGATGGCTGCCGAGCTGAGAAATGCCGTTGCCAAATCATTGACTTAAGAGGTTATTGACATGCCGTCCGGAACCAATGTTACTGCAACCGTCGGAAACCACATCCAAGACCTTCGGGTTATTGCTGCTGGTGAAATTTCTGGCGCCGTATTGATCGTAAAGCCACGCGCGCGCTTGAGCGTATACCCAGGGGCTGGCGCAACGGTCACGATTTACAAATCGAGTAGCCCGCACTCGCTGATTAGCGCAGACGCAACCGCCGGACGGCTTACCTATGCAAATTTTAACGGCGGTGACCTGAGCACTCTGTCGAGCAATTGGGTAATGTGGGCAAAGGGCGGCATAACCGCTGCAGACACTGAAGGTCCCGGCGAGAATTCAGCTTGGACCTCGTTTATCGCAATCTCAACCGGAGGCGCCGCATCGAACGTCGAAATTGTGCAAACGCCGTAACGGGAGGCTGACATGCCGATTGTGAGAATCAGCCCAGAATCCTACGCGCCGCCGCCGCCTTATTCGTGGGCCAGCAAGCCTGATGCGCCGGGTAATTCTGGAATGCGAATAGCCATTCCGGAATTTGGGCATTCTGTCTGGGTATCGAACGGAATTTACTGGCGCCCGCAGGACGGCGAATGTGTTTTGAGGCGCAAAAATTTGCAGTCCGAATCAGGACCATATCCAACACTCACCGAAGTGCCGAACGCATTTGATGGGCTGATTATCCCTGACGATCTTTTGCAGTCTCCTGGCGCGCCATCATTCGAGGTTCGCGCACAGGGCCGACGGAATGGCACGCTGAGCGCAGCGCAGCAATATCAATTATCAATTGGCACCGCTGCATCTAATGCGGTGTTTGCTCTGTCATCCGCCGCTGATAGTGGCGCAGGAAGTGCAGTTGTCCGGGCGTATGGATACACTACGCAGATTACATCTTCTGGTAATTACCAAACAAGCGGCATTAACGGGTTTCAGGATGGTGGCGTGATGCCCGGCGGTACAATCCTATTTGCAAATCTGAGCGGTCAACAAATCCGCCTGTATGCGCGCAACGGAAGCACGGATTCTTCGGAAACTTGGGCGATGCACTTTTGCGAAATCAGCGTTCACTTTTAAAGAGTCCGGTAAATGGCTGAAATTTCGGTAGACGTAAAGCTCAGCGGGGCGCAGCAGGCGGAGACCGCGCTTGAATCGCTGGATAATGCTGCTACGTCTGCCGCTCGTTCAGCCGGCGCTCTTGGATCGGCAACGCGGCAGGCAGGCGGTGGCGTTTCCGATCTAGCCGCAAAATCCGCCAGTGCTGCAAAATCTGCCGCTGGGGTAGGCGCTGCTGCGTCAGGGGCGACGAAGGGCATCACATCAATGGGGGCGGCGATAACCGCCGCTGTTGGACCTCTCGTTGCGTTTGCTGCTGCCGCTGCATCTGTCACAGCCGTGTTCGGAAACATCGTCGAATTCGATAAGCTGTCAGGCCAGGTCAAGACCGTGACGGGCGACGCAAAAAGCGCAGCTATCGCGATGGCTGGGCTTCAAGCAATTGCGACCGAACTACCGGCTGAACTTTCCGACCTCACTGAATCATTCGTAAAGCTGCAGGCCCGAGGGTTCGACACCACCAGCGAATCGATGCGGCGAATTTCCGATCTGGCGGCAGCCCTAGGCGGTTCGTTCGGGCAGGTTTCTGAGGCTATCACTGACCTTGCTGTCGGCCAAACCATGCGGATGGAATCGCTCGGGATTTCCGTCACGCAGAACAACGGAAAAATTCAACTCTCGTTCGGCAAAACAGCGCTCGAGGT
>NZ_SRIO01000038.1 GCF_004684205.1 Candidatus Macondimonas diazotrophica | reverse complement strand
GCAGCATGGGACGCAGCACGGGCCGCAGCATGGGACGCAGCACGGGACGCAGCATGGGATGTCATCCGCGCACTTGTCGCATGGGACTCTGCGGCCGACCTGGTGGACCTACCCCCGGACGTGCTGCGCACCATGGCCGACCTGGCACCCGAGCCCGTGAACCATCAGGCTGTGCTGCTGTTGCCTTGGGCCATTGTAAAAACCATTGAGGAGAGTAAGTCATGAGTACGAACAATGAGGCAATTCGTGAACTGGTTACCCGTATGCGCCGAGTGGAGACACGCCTCACCGCGTACATGGTGAGTCAGGGTGTAGAAGTTAACGCTCACCCACGCTGGGTAGTTACAGCAGAGGACGATGGGTATGTCGATGTGCCAGCATTAACCACGTCACTAGTGGCCTGTGTGTCTGTGATCCCCAAGGACTACCCGTTCGATGAGGTAGAGGTCCGGTGTGGAGGCTCGCGCATTGCCATGCTGGACATGGCTGGTGTAGGGTTGTAGTCTATAGTAAGTACGTAGACGGAGACATGAAATGGTAAATAACGATGGGGCAATGCACGAATACGACGACAAAACAGTCATTCCTGAGTTGAGATCGCAGCTTGGATTGAGTCTCGGGAATGGCTCGTCCATGTTGAAAAAAGCATATTTTTCAGCGCCTTCAATCGACATTAACGATTATGATCGAATCGTCCTTTGCATGTCGGGAGGCAAAGACTCGATTGCCTGTCTCCTAAACCTAATCGACATCGGTGTTGATCTAAGCATGGTCGAGCTGTGGCACCATGATGTAGATGGCCGCGAGGGATCGACATTGATGGACTGGCCTTTCATGGCAGATTACAACCGCCAGCTTGCCGCCGCGTTCGGTTTGCCAATTTACTTTTCATGGCTGGAAGGTGGGTTTGAAGGGGAAATGCTCAAGGAAGACTCGTACAGCCGTCCCCACCACGTAGAAACCCCTGACGGTCTCATTACCCTGGATCGTGACACGCGGCGAGCGAAGCCCGGGACACGAATGAAGTTTCCGCAGGTGTCGGCAAATCTCCAGACACGGTGGTGTAGTTCTGCGCTCAAAATCGACGTTGGCAGGCGAGCGCTTAACAATCAGTCACGATTTGATGGAAAGAAAGTGCTCTTCATTACGGGGGAGAGGCGCGAAGAAAGCTCGAACCGAGCAAAGTACAACCAGCTTGAACCACATGCCTGTGATCGTCGAGCAGGCCGAAAGGCTCGCCATGTCGATTCTTGGCGGCCAGTGCTCCATTGGAGTGAGGATAAGGTGTGGGACGCTTTGCGCCGGCACAGTGTAATCGCCCCGGTGCCGTACCGTCTGGGCTGGGGTCGGTCGTCCTGCATGAAGTGCATTTTTAACGATGCGGTGATCTGGGCTACGCTGAGACACCACTTTCCGGGCAGCCTAGACGCCATTGCCGCCTATGAGGAGCGCTTTGAGACAACTATAAATCGCAACAGGATTAGCATCCTGGACGTATCTAAACAGGCTAGCCCGTTGGAAATCGGTGACGAAGAAGCATTCATACAGGCTATGAAGCGGGAGTATTCGTTACCTGTTATCCAGAACTCATCGAACTGGATTTTGCCTCCAGGTGCTTATGCAAAAACTGGTTGTGGCCCTTCGTAACAACCAGTATTTCCGTTGAGAGAGTGAAATCTGTGAATTAACGCCAAGGGACAGACCAACCAGATATTCCGATCCCCCCCGTGGGCCATCGTGCGGAGTAATACATGAACACCGAAAAAACGTACAGATTGCGGGCATACTTTACCTATGACGGTGATTACGTGCTTGTACAGCACAAACTGGCAGACAAGCTGAGCAACCTGTTTGTGTTTGTCAGCGCCTATCAGTTCGCAGTGCTGGAGGACCGTAATGGGTTCATCCCTACACAGGTCAGCACGTGGCGATGGGACCCAAACGTAGACCTGGTATCTGGTCAGCCGGGAGCGATGTGGTTGCCGGAGGATGCGCCACGGTTCGCTACCCTGGAGCAGGCTGTAGCGTACATTGACATTACTCAGCGGTAGGAGTCACCAATGACCACAACACCATGGGCACACCTGCCCAACGCCAGGCACATCGACGCCGTGCTGGCTTACATAAACGAAAGACCACGAGCAGCAAGCAGAGTAGATTGGGGTACAGAGTGGGACGTAGCCCTCAATGTAGTAAACTCCCAACTAGCAGACATAGCACTACCATGGCGCCGCGCAGTTAGAATACTGGACAGCGTAAAGCCGTTTAAGAATAAGGATGCCGACTTCGGTGTATTGCGGTCTGCGGCGCGGTACGCTATATGTGCGCTTCGTAAGTGGGACGAGGCTGCCGACCTGCTGGACCTACCCCCTGACGTGCTGCGCACCATGGCCGACCTGGCACCAGAGCCTGTGAAGCATCAGGCCGTGCTGCTGTTGCCGTGGGCACTGGTGCGGGCGAGCACTGCGGAGGACCAGTCATGACCACAGCACCATGGGCACACCTGCCCAACGCCAAGCACATCGACGCCGTGCTGGCCGACGTGAATACAAGGCCGGAGGTGTGGAAGGCAGCACGGGACGCAGCGTGGGACGCAGCATGGATCGCAGCACGGGACGCAGCGTGGGACGCAGCATGGATCGCAGCACGGAGCGCAGCACGGGCCGCAGCACGGAGCGCAGCGTGGGACGCAGCACGGAGCGTAGCGTGGGACGCCATCCTCGCACTCATCGCATGGGACTCTGCTGCCGACCTGATGGACCTGTCGCCCGACGCACTGCGCGTCCTGATTGATGTGGCGGCACCGCCCGTCTGCCACCAAGCCGCGATGCTGTTGCCGTGGGCTGTCGTGCGGGAGAGCCAGACATGAAGATTCGTACAGACATTACAGATGACGCAGCAGTTGCTGCCCTACCTGCTCAGCGCCGCAGTAAGGAATACTACCTGGGTAAGGGACTACACTTGGTGGTAAATGCCACTGGCGTTCGGCAATTCGTGGTGTACGGCCGAGCTGTTACAGCCGAAGGGTGGGTAAAATCCAAGCCACATGTGATTGGCTACTGGCCCACGATTGGCCTGAAGAAAGCCCGCGAATACGCCTTCCACTATCGCGCCAGGCAGGCAGTAAGCGCTACACTGCCATGCACCCCCCGCAGTGCGACACGCCCGTGCGAGCCTATCCTGCTGCGAGACACACTCCAACTACCGTGGTCACCAAAGGACACCGAAGATGCGAACTGACATAAAGTGTAGAGTCTGCAAGGCTATGGCATACGAGCGAATCAGCCCTGCGGCTGTCGGCGGGGGCGCGTATTACTGCGCCAACTGCGGAGATGCAAAGCCGCTGAACGCCTTTGACGCAGACAAGGCGCCCCTGCAACAGGACGCCGCCACCCCAACGCATATCTGTCGGTACCGAGAGGCACTGCAATACCTGCTGGACCCTGAAGGACTCGGGCTGCTGACAGATGGGGAGGTTGGCGCGTATGTCAGGAAAGTGCTGGACGAGGTGGTTGGCACCTGAGCCCCTGCGTGGTACAGTATCGCGCACCACCTACACTACGGACGAGTATCATGCATGTAAATGTACTTGTAAAGTTGTTGGATAACATCACCTTGCCAAAGTATGCCACCGCAGGGAGTGGTGCGGTAGATTTGCAGGCCAACATCAGTCGTGCGCTACGTATTCTACCTGGGGCGGTCAAGACTGTGCCTACGGGGCTGGCAGTTGCCTTGCCGGAAGGATACGGCATGTTCATCTCATCCCGCAGCGGGCTGGCGATCCAGCATAACATCATCGTGCTCAACGCCCCCGGCTTGATCGACAGCGATTACCGTGGGGAAGTGCGGGTGGTATTGAAAAATACCGGAGATACTGTATTCTTTATCCACCCTGGCGCGCGTGTTGCACAGGCATTTCTGGTACAGTTGCCAACCATCCAGTGGAGGGTAGTGCAGGATTTGCCTGATACAGATCGTGGTGCTGGTGGGTTCGGTCACACAGGAACAGCATGAGGTAACACCATGAGCAAAACTTACGATGTACTGCCCGGTATCGAGATTCCCCCGGTCCAGCGTACTGGCCGGCGAGGCAGCAAGTATCCGTTCGCCACCATGCCGGTGGGGTCCATGTTCTTCATCCCCGCAGAAGAAGTACCCAAGTCGTTCAGCTCGCAGCGCAACGCCGCGCAGCGCCGGCTGGGCTACAAGTTCGTGTCACGGATGGTGACGCTGGACGGCCGTGAAGGTGTGGGCTGCTGGCGGATCGAGTAACCTCTCTGCCCCGCCAGCAAGGTAGGCGGCGGGGCGTTATTGTATTGTAGGTATACTGTATGTGGCAGTCAGAGAAGTACATGGCGTTTGACTTCGAGACCTCCGGCACCCTGCCGGAGTACGCCTTGCAGCCGTCGACCGTCT
>NZ_SRIO01000037.1 GCF_004684205.1 Candidatus Macondimonas diazotrophica | reverse complement strand
TTGCGCCCTCCGGGCAAGCATATAGCTGCGCGATAGCAAAAGGGAGCCACCGTGAGGCGGCCCCCTGGTCACCGAGCAGGATCTTGTGCAAGGCCATTTAGGCATCGACAAGGCTGATGTTGTACCCGATCTGTAGGGAGAACAGAGGCTCAACCACACGGCTTGGGCTGAACCGGGCAGCGCTCATCAGCACACCGGTCGTTGCTCCCTTCGCGGACGAGGAAATCAGGAAGCCACCGTAGATCGTCTTGTTGGCATTGAACGTGAACACGGCTTCATTGCCAGCGTTGCTGATAATACCGCCCGATGCAGCGCCTTCGACAAAGGCAACGCGGGTTGCTTCATCATAGGCCGTGCATTCCGTAGACGACCCAGGGAATGTAGCAGCCGTATCCGTATCCAGCGGGGTGTAGTTCCCCTCGAACACACCAAGATACCAAGTGGTTACCGGGGTGCCTCCATGGAACACAACATCAAGCTGGTGGTTACGCCCCTCCATCACGGTACGATTGTGCGCCAGCGGAAGTTCCTCGACAATCGTTCCATCTGGAGCAATCAATTTCGGGGTGAACACCCCCATGCGCAGCAGCTTGGACTCCGGGAAATAAACGTGCCCTTCGTCGGTGAACTCAAAGGCGAAACGACGAACCGCTTTCGCCAGCTCTTTAAAAACTTTCATGTCAGTCTCCTATTAGTTGACGAAAGCCTTACTCGATAATGTCAACAACGTCGGTATTGCCGTTGTTTTTTATCACCGTAACGGTGAACTCCGAACGCATCCGGCCACTATCAATATTACCGCTTTTTCGGCCCGTTGCGATAACCTGATTTATACCACGATCTCGGCGGAAAATGGTCGCTGCATTATCATATTTTGGCATGGCCACTTTCTTGTCCGTAATGTTGACAATGCTACCGTCCTCGGCGCCAATACAAATCCCGCGATTGCTCTGCCAAACTTCTACCCGGCCACCCGTATCACCAAGGTAACTACCCTCGACTTCGGCTGCCTTGGTCTTGGGTGTTCCGTATTTCAGGATCTCCAGCAGGACAAGTTGATCCGGGTTGTCTCCGCGCAACCAGTAGGTATTCGAATCCGTTGCGATAAACAGGCGCTCGGTGAGCATCGTAATCGGTTCAGGGAACACGATGAACCCGCTGCGCATATCGCACTTGCCGTAATCCAACGGTTCGCTGTACCACAGGACGTTACCATCCGCGATGAACAGGCGCCCTTTTGTATGTACCATGTGCGTACCCGGTGGTGTGCGGGTCTTATGCTGGAACTGCAACACACGCCCGCCGACCAGGCTGCTTATCGTTACCGACGCCCCAGATACAGTAGCTTCGAGGAACAGGCTATCCCCTACTCCGACGTACACATTCTTCTTGACCGACCCTTCACTATTGGGCATGTTCGAAACCTGGATCGAGCCTCGGTCGGTCAATTCAACTTCCGTTACAAACGGTGCGCCGGATTCCTCTCCGGTCGCGGATATCATCGTGACTGCAACAAGGTACACGCCCTGCGGTACGCTGCCCCCCGACGATGCTGAAACATTCGGCTCCGTAGCTGGGGGGTTTACCCCAAGAATCCGATAGCTAAGATCCGGTGCAACCGTCCAGATTTCCTGCCCGTCCGATACAACCATATCCCCGTTCACTTCAGCCATACAGATCGTATCGGTTTGGGCCAGAAGACTGTGCACCGTGTTCACTACCCCTGTACTGGAGCGGTGCTTGAGTTCCGCGCCATCCGCGAACATGAGTCCACCCTCGAAGGGCGTGAGGCACCGGATGTTCGTGCCGTTGTAAACAGCCGTAAACCCCTGCCGGCGGAACAGCTTCTTGTAACGATCAATATCCACATTGATCGCAGCGGTCAGGTCTACCTCGCCCTCGCCCGTTGGGACTGAGTGCTGCGCTGCCTGATCATTGATTCCGTTGAAACCGGTATACTTGAATGTGGTATTAGGGTCGGTTGTGTACATCCCTCACCCCCAGCCACCCTTGCGAATCCATGTGGCTACGCTACCGAACCGGACGCCGGTCTCAGCGAAGCTGTGAAACTGGCTCCTGGCGTCCTGGATATCCGACATGAAGCTGTTCATGAACTGGTTCGCCTTGCTGGAGTCATTGGTATCCTGGTTCGCATTGCGCAGCAACTTCGCAGTGGCGTAGTCGCACAGACTGATGTGCCATTGGGCTGGGATCTCCGGTACATCGCCATCAACCACCAGAGCAACCTGGGGGTAACGCTGCACATGAACACGCAAGGTATCCGTGGCAGCTGGCTTACCTACAAGGCGCAGTAGCTGAAACCCCTGGATATCAGTCTCGTAGCCAATAACGCTACCTTCGTAGTTACCCGTCAGGCCATGCAGGCCGTAACGCGGTATATAGCGGTCGTTGAACTTCACGTTCTTTACCGCGATGGTCCCGGACGGGAGTTCGTAATCGCTCACATCCGCAACCACAGAAATAGAAAACTCACCGAGAAGATGCCCGGTGAGTTCACAAAAGCGCTCTTGAGCGCGGTTCAGTTGGCGAGTGATCTGTGCATCGGAGAACAAAAGGTCATCGTTATCGGGGCTGTAAGCATCGATATCGTCCAGGTATTCCCGTGTAGTTGTGATCAGCTCGCCAAGGTTCACTCGGGAAGATCCTCTTCGCCAAGAAACTGCACGTTCCAGACCGGTCGCACGATCTCATTGATAGGCTGGATAGCGGAAGGGTTGCTTGGATCAGCGGGGGCCTGAACAAAATCAATCTTCTTGCAATCCATGATCATGTCGTAAATCACCCGTGGGATGACTGCTTCTTCATTCATGCGGATCAGGTAGTGAAGATCATCGAACCCAAAAAACTCTTGCGTGAGATCAGGGCGTGAGCCATGATTCACAATAACCCGTACCTTGTCGTAACGATACCAACGGCTGCCGTATTTCGCCTTCAGGTATTGGGTACGCTCATCGTCTGCTCGGGCAACATTTGCCGGTTTGCGCCCGCGACGGCTCTGTTGAACTTCTTGATTGTCGGTCATTTTAAAACTCCGAGAGGTTGGAAAAAGGGGGCCGTGTTACCGGCCCCAAACGCGGGGATCAATTCCCTACAGCAAAATATACCAAGGTATTACCAGATCCGTTCACGGCGTCGGCGCCGATCAGGAATCCCTGGCCGGAGGTGCTGGTCTCAACCGGGGTGATACCATTGCTGGTAATGTAGGTCTGCGTTCCAGCAGTAACCGTCTTGATCGCAGATGCGCTGGGCATGGTGTCCATCCACTCAAGCCGTCCAGCAGTTGCGATGTTGAATACATCCACTCGACTGGGCACGAAGCCCAGCGAGACCATCAAAGATGCACCGGTTCCAGTAATGGAGCCAGTGACCATACGCGGAAGTCCATCAGTCGAAGCCATGTCACATTCTCCTATTAGGCCGGGTCTTGCTTGATCGCATGCTCCACACGGACAACATGCGCTTGGTTAAGGATCAGTGCGGTCGTCCAAAGCTTCCACACCGCGTGGCCCACCTGACCCGTCGGGTTACCCGCAGAGGGCACCGGGTTGAACAGGTAAGGCGTTGCAGCGTTGGGGCCTTTCAAGGACACAACACCAAGGGCATCCATCCCAATGATCAGGAGCGGGTACACGTCAATGTTGGAACCGCCAGTGGAAAGCATACCCGTGCCACCCAAGGCAGCGCCGGCATTGGCCCAGAAGGGCACTTCGGTGGAAATCACAAAGCGGACCGCATCCACACGGCCAATCTCACCAGGGAACATGTTCGCTTCATTCGCGTAGTTTTCCACAGGGGAGAAACCGCCCATGTTGCGGATGTCCATTTCAGCGCTGGTGTGGGCAACACCCACGTAGGCAGGGCTGACTGGGGTCGTGGCGTAGTTGACCGAAGGGGCAACCATACGGCTGATCGGCTTGGCTTTCTGCAACTTCAGCGAACGGATCGCCTTACGGATAACCGTGCGATTCAGTTCGGTGTTGATGTCAGACCGGTTGGTGCCGTTGGTCTGCATCTTGTTGGTGCCAGAAACAAACTCGCCGAAACGGATCGCTTCGACCGTGTTGCCAAGCTGGTAACCCATTTGCTCCATGAGAGCCATCAGGTTGCCATCTTCATGGGTATCGGCCAGAACGTCGGTGACGCTCACGAGGCCGATGTACTGCTTCAAGGTAGCCTCAATTTTCTGAGTCGTGAACTTGGTAGCGGAGGGCACGACACCTTCGATAACCGGCGTGGTGGCCAGCGGAAGGGCATCAGCGCGAACCCACGACGCTACGCGAGTAGAGTTCAAGGGAACGGTGAAATGAGTTGCAAGAGCCTCCAGGATCAGCATCGGCTGCGGGGTCTCAAGCATCTTCTTTTGAGCGTATACGGTATTGCGGACACTTAGGTCGCTGTACTTGGTTGTCCCGGTAGCCATTTGCATGTCTCCTTTTAAAAATTACGGAAAGTCCCGGACGGCTGGAACCTAGCGCAGGCTTAATAGAGAGTCAATAGCAAAATAGGTATTGTCAATAAATTGCTTATGGGCATAAAAAAGCCCCCGTTTGTGTAGGGGGCTTCCAGTTTCACCGGATACCGGTAATTTGATGTAAATGAATTTAATTCCTTCTAACTTAGCAGAACTCCTTGAAGATGTCTAGCGCTTGGGTTTGTTCATGGTGATGCGCTTCCATAGTTCATCGTGTGACATGTTATCCTCAGCTTTGCCTTTCTCTTCCGGCTCTGGAACCCGACGACTCTTCACCGGCGCCATTGCCTTGATAGACCGCTCCTTTTCTTTGGTTGATTGTTTCTCGCTCGATTTACGGAACAATTCAATCACCTCCTTTCTGTCATCACCGCCTGCTTTCATAGCATCAGTATACGCTTTCTGAACGACCTTTGGTTGTTTGCCAATCCATTCGGTAACCTTGTCATACTCCGGTACTTCGGTACGGGTACGGCGTTCTTCGCGCTCAGACTTGTACTCGTTCTGCATCTCCAGCAACGGGGCCAGAACCTTGTTGATCTGGTTAACAAGCGCCGTCTGTTCCTTGCTCTGGTGG
>NZ_SRIO01000036.1 GCF_004684205.1 Candidatus Macondimonas diazotrophica | reverse complement strand
GGCTGATCATGCTTTCAGATGATCCTCATCTTACTTTTGGCAGAGCCTCTGCTTTTGCGCACTGGGTCACAGCTGAGATTGGCCCTGGAATGATCTCAAAATCTAGCGAACCGCCCCGCTTTGCAGTGTTGGCCACTATCTACGCCGAATGGATGACTGCGGAAATCGAAGCTGAACTTGCTGAACTTGTTGCTAAGTATAGGCTGTGAATGATGGATTATCGAATAACGGCAAATGAATCCAAGGTTCTTTCTGTATGGTCTGAAATATATGACAAAGAAAGATCGATCATAACATTGAGCCAGATATCTGCGATTTCTGGCATTTATAGGCCGCGGCGATATGTTCGTGCGTTGGCCAGAAAGGGTCTGCTTGCCCTTAGCCCGATGTTCGACGAACAAACTGCACTTTTATGCGGTTCTGGATATTCGCCTACAGATGATGGATGGAGGATGATAGATGAAGAAAACAATTAGCTGCGTATGCTCGACAGTCAAGTCAGATGGCCTTCACTGGCGGGCCGATCCTGATCACGTCAGCAACATCAGGCCAGGTTACTTAGTTTACAAGCTGAAGGTTTCTGGTGAATTATTTTACTCAATCCGTGATGGTGAAGATTCGGACAGATCTTCGCGCGACCATGAATATGCAATCGTAATGATGAATGATCTGCTTTATGGGCACATCAAGGAGCGAATCCGAAATGCGATCCGCAATATCATTCAAGATGCTAAATATCCAGCAATTGATGAGCTAAAGGCAGTTATGCCGCACGGGTCGCGGCGATTAGGAAATCCCATGCGTGCTTTGGGTTCCCCGTTTCTGCAACTCCGGCGATTGCTGCCCGGCCAAGCACGTCATGCGGCAGTTCAACAGGGACTACCGCAAAGCCCGCACGGGACAAGGCCGCAATCAGTTTCACCGGCCAGTCCTCAAGCGGCACGTCTTGGTTGTCCATCGCGCAAGCCGCTTCGTAGAGCGCTTCGCGCGGGGTTGCAATCTCGCTGTAGTAGCCTTGTTTCATGTCGTTCTCCGGCAGTGCGGCCTAACAATTCATTCAAGCCGACGCCTGCGGCGCGGCTTGATTCAGGTGTTAGCCGTCAAATCCGGGTGTACCCGTCTTCAAACGCCTTCGCTGGTGAGTAGCTTTTGTAGCCATCGGCATAGACAACGTAGTACCCGCCTGGATGCGGCTTGTGCTTGTAGTACCAATCCCAATCAACAGAGATTGGCGCATATCCGTCCTCATCAAACACCAGCGTCGGGGTTGTGACTTTGTTGTCATGCACTTCCTTGATCTTCAGCGCCCACACTTGTTTGTGGCATTCGTAGCGCGGCATTTCTTGCATTACTTCGCTCATGTCGTATCCTCTTCGTTGGGTCAGCCGCGTTTACGGCTAACATTTCATTCAAGCCGACGCCTACGGCGCGGCTTAATTCAGGTGTTCTGAAAGAGCTAGCCGGGGAATGATTCTTGCGCCAGATCTCCTGATGTCCGTCATTGCGCATGTCGATGACGCCCAGAGACTGGCCGACACATTATGGACTTGCGGGATTCATCCTCGTCTGGCCAAAGGGTGAATATGCCCCATGCGCAAACATGGGGCAATCGAATCATGCCCTGGCTGCCTCTTTAAGCTTACTCGCCAGCGCCGGATTCGTCTGTTCGAGGCGCGCCTGCTCGGTAACGTTAATCGTGCCCTTCGCCCATGGATTGGCAATGCTGCTCGAAGATGCTCGACCGCCTCGCAAGCCTCCGCTGACATTCTCAGACCACCAGCGCGGGCGCATCCCGTTGTCGCGGACATGGGCAAGCATGCGCTCGGCGTCAATGCCGGCAGGAATCCCAGACGCACCATCACGCACCTGTACCACGCCATCAGCCGCAACCTCCAGCGTCGCCTGGCCGAGCATGATGGCATCCTCGATCGAGTCAGGATCGAGGCCGACCTTGCTTGCTGCAGCGCGGATGGCGTCCGTGACCTTGCGTTGCTGCTCAGCTGCAGACATCTTCTGCAACAGCGCTTCCGCTTCCTCGTATTTCTGCCGTAGGGCGTCGCGCTCGCGCTCGATTGGCAGAGTCGCGGCCTTGATGCGAGCCGACGACACTTCGTCGATGCGCGCCTGAATGTCCGATGTTTGCTTTGCCAGCGCCTCATATTCCGGCAGGCGATCCAGCACGGACTGAATGTGCTGCGGATCGTGCTTTGCCAGCGGCGCCCAGTTTCGCCACTGCGCCTCGATCTGTCGTGCACGCTCCCGCTCTGCATCGAGAGCCCTCTTCACGTCAGCGAATGCTGATTCGGGCTTCACGCCTTCGATCGCTGCCAGTTCCCATTTATTCCCGCGCTGCTCATAAAGCTCGCGGTACTGTTCCGGGATTTCGTCGGCGGTTTCGTATTCGGATTTGATCGTCATGCTTACCTCTCGTTACAGTCCTGCGCGCTCGAACGCGCGTTTGTGTTTGCGTCGCAGCTCGTCGAGCGTCAGCGTGCGCCCGCCTTCAGTCGTGAACTTGTCAATTTTCAGTCCCCCCTCTCGGAATAGTTTTGCTCGAGTTGGCCCAAGAACTTCGTCCTGGAACGCCGCCGAACGGCGCTTTAGCCAGTCGCTATAGGTCGTTGATTTTGGCACTCCGCCAACTCGATCACGGAAATATTGCCGCCGATACGCCTGGAACCCGCCCTTTGGCTTGCCGTCAGCAATATATGCCTTGCGCGCCATTGAATCGGTGGCCTCAACATAGGGCCGGTCTCCGACTAGGTAATCCAATCCCAGGAACGGCACTCGGCGCGATCGGCAATTGAAATGCAACGGAGGCCTTGGCCCTTCGCCGGCGGAAAAAACCTCGCCGTCATTTGATGCACAAATAAAAGTTGTACTGCGATCGAGCGTCGCAACGAACCTCTCCTGTTTGATGTACGGGTTCTTGGCTGCGAACAGCGCCTGCGCCTCCGACGACACGTGATTGATTGCCGTTCTCACTGTGCCCTCGATTGACCTCCTGGTCATGCCCGCAACGCCAGAATCCGCGTAAATCTCCCGCGCAATTTGAGCCGGCCCTTGCCCTGCAACCATGCCTAGCTGTATTGCTCGCGAGAATCGCGCTGCATCATCCGATTGCATCTTTGCAGCCCAGTCAGCCAACAAACGGCCCTCGAATGGCCGGGAAGTGGATATTGAAATGAGCGAGCTTGTAGCGACTACCGACGGCCTGATATTGCCGTCTGACGCGGTTACGATTGCGGCAATAACGCCATCCTGAGATGCGATGGCAACCTGATTTACTCGGTCCGTCAGTTCGATAGACAGCTGGCCCCACGCCTCTGCGCGCATTTCGGCTATCTGCTGCTGTGCGCGCCTGATTTCGGCGTATTGTGCAGCCGTGACGCCGGCATTGATCTCAAGATCAAGCAGGATGGATTTTATCTTCGCGTCTGTCCTGTCGAGGATCTCGATCAGATCTTCTGCGGTTGCGGACGCAAGGCGCATAAGGTCCGTTTGAGCCTCGATGATCTCGTCTTGAAGCGCATCATTCCACCCGTCAGCCATGACAGAGCATATCCCGCTGGCGCGTCTCGTTCTCTATGCGCGCCTTGGATGCCTGGAAGTAATGCGGGTCAATCTCGCATCCTACAAAGTCACAGCCGACGTAATGGGCTGCTATTGCGCTCGATCCGCTGCCTAAATGGGTGTCTAAAATCCGCTGCCCTTTCTTGGCGTAGGTGGTGAATAGCCATTCATAGAGCTTCACGGGTTTTTGAGTTGGGTGGATTCGGAGCTCCTTGTTCTTCATGTCGCCCTGAAGCATCCCGGCCCATCGGAATCGAAACAGACGAACTGCTGTTTTAAAGCTCGTCCAGGCAAGCTCGCAATCAGCAAAATCAGCTGCTCCATTATCCTTATCCCACACCACCCAACACGGCGAACCCTGCGCAATCCTGTCAATGAAGTGGTTAGCCCCCCATACAATTTGATTTTTTCTCACTCGTTGCAACTCTCTGAAATACTCCACAGGTGGCGGCTCTAAATCATCGCCATAAAAAGGTTTATAATCTTTAGCAGCAATCAGTCTGCACCGGCTGGCGTTTTTCTTGCCGCTCTCGCCAATCCCATAAGGCGGGTCAACGATCGCCAGATCAAAGGCATTGTTTGGCTGTGCCTGCATGTATTCCATGCAATCAACGTTTAACAATTCAATGCTCATAGCTTTTTCACTCGCTTCGAGGTCGGCGCGGATGCGCGGCGCGATATCGGCATCAGCCAACTCCTGGTGAGGCACCAACGTCTTTGGGTCGGTCGTCCAGGTCGGTGCGATGCTCCAAGCCCAAAATGAACATGCAGCAACACATAGCGTGAGCCGCATGCGAGAGGCCGGTTTCTGGGTCGTTGTCTTGGCCGACCAGGTAGGCAAACAGGTGGCGTAGCGCAGCGCCTATCAGGCGTGACTTGTGCAGCCCTTTCCGCCAGTTGTGCGGCGCGTATTTTTGCGCGCCGAACGTCAGCACCTTGGAAAGCTCTTCCATGGCGCGAGGGTCGAGCAGATCCATGCGTGGTTTGTTGTTGTCAAACTTCACGGCAATATCGGCCACGATCGGCTAACTCCTGGTCAGGCGCCATCAGTCCATCCCCGTATCGGCAGGCGCGGTGCGGAAAATCTCAGCCACGCGCTCGAAGGCGGCGGCCATTTCCTCGCGCCGGGCCTGTGACTTCGGCAGCCAGAAAGTCACGGCGCTTCGGTCATCGTCCATCGGCGGGTGATGCAGCATCGGAGATGAGTGCAGCATCAACTGCGCGGCGTGGTAGGTCACGCCGGTATTGCTTTCCTTCGCCAGCAGGTTAACTTCAGGGGTCAGCTCTTGGCTGTAAACATTGATCCGCATTTTCCGGCTCCTTAGTTCAAGGCCCTTCGCTCTCGATCTCGTCCATTTCTTCTTCGTAACTGAACGGCGTGAATTTCTGCTTGGACAGCCACCAGTGATAGGCGCGCTTGGAATATGGGGCGCCCAGATTTCGAATCTGCGCCAACGCCAGCGCTTCGGCTGGATTTGCAGACTGCACGTTGAAATCCGTGAAAGGTTTGACCGCGACCTGATCAGGATTCGCGCCAACCCATCTAGCTGCGATTTTGAGAATGCGCTCAAGTCCTGCAGCACCAGCCGAAGCGACCTGCACCAGCGTTGCTGTCCTGGCAATCAGGCGCACATTCATGGCGTCGCCAGACTCGCCCGCCCCAGCATTGCCCAGGATGTCAACGCCGAGGTTTTTTGCCTGGATATGCATTGCATCAAGCGCTTGCTGTTGAGCCGTGAGGCCTTCAGCGCCTGGCTGAGCGTACTCAGCCGATCCGCCTATATCGACCTCGATGAATCCACCGGCGCCGACCATCACCTTCCGCTCGCCGTCGCCGTCATGCTGATCCCCGTTGTGAGCGAGGCCGGCGATAACCAGCGTGCTGGCTGACTGCATGTGCAAATTCAGTTTGTGATCTGCATCGAGTCGGTAGATCGAAGCGCATTTCTCGGCCAGCGGTAGCAAGGGCGGCTTGTCGATATCTGGCGCGGTGTCTGCGGC
>NZ_SRIO01000035.1 GCF_004684205.1 Candidatus Macondimonas diazotrophica | reverse complement strand
CCTGTAGCCTCTGCGGGCTTGCGCTTGGTGGTTGTCATTCGGACGCATCCCGGCGGCGGCGTGGGATGTGCCAATCGCAGACGACAAACGGACCGCTGGATTCCTTGAGCGCGTCAAGGACGCTTGCCCCGATGTTTCTCGACAGATCCTTCTCGGTCCCATATCCAACCACGACCAATGGTCGCTTGTCTCTCAGTCGCGACTCAATGATTGATCCAATGATTCCCGCGCAAACGTCAGATTCAGGCCCACCGCCAACGTCATCAATCACAAGCAGGTCCGCGTTCAGGCAGAACTCAATCGTCTGGCTTATCTGGTCGTCCGTGACCCTACGAAGCGCGATAAATTCAGGGTGGAGGTCTTTCAGCAGGTAGATTGGCGACGTGTAATGCACTGTCCTCCCGCCCTTAACCACATCCATGGCGATTGAGTAGGCCAGGTGGGTCTTCCCGTTGTGGGTTTTCCCAGCCAGAACAATCGAAGCGCCAGTGTTCATAGCGTCATCGAACCGCGAGGCGTATTCCCGGCAGGTCTGGACGGCGCTCAGCTCTTCTGGCGTCTCAACGTAGAAGCTCTCGAACGTCCGTCCCAAGATCCTCTTCGATGTCCCGTAATGTCCTGGCAAATACTTGATTTTATTGTCGCTCACTTCTTGACCCCCTTGATCGCCTGCCATTTCTCCGGCGTCCAATCATTCAGGGTGCCGTTGTAGGTCCGCAGGTTGTCATAGGGCGGGCTTGTGACAGTCAGGTCAACCGACCCATCCGACAACATATCGCGCATCACCTCAAGGCAATCGCCGAGGATCAACCGGCAGTCTCCGATTGTGACTTCCTCGTTTTTCACGGCTTCAACCTCGGCAGCAGGGACTTGATGTTCTTCAGGCCGTGTTCGTCTTTTTGATCCGCCTCCACGGAATGCCCGACCTGAGACTGATGGCCTATGCCGAATCGGCTCTGTCCACGCGATGTGATGCGTTTGACTGCAGGCGCCGGCAGGCCATGCGAAACATTGTTTGCCTCATGGACGCCCATCAGCCTCGCGCTATGCTCTGGCGGCGTATTGCGAGACGCGTAGCCGCGGTACCGGGTAACAAACTCCTTGGCCCGGAATGGCAAGTCGTCGTCGGTGATCTCGCACAACTTGATCCATCCGCCCATGTCCTCGATGGTCCGCATGACGACAGGGTCATCGAATGTGACGGACTGGTAAGGGCCGACGTACCTGACCGCAGCCTCAACGTCTGACCACGCCTGCATGCCCTGCGTCTCGGTGCTGCCCTCCAAGGCGCGCACAATGTCGCCAGGCTTGGGCGGGAACTGCCCGTTGTCCGGATTGCGGACGTGCTCGTTCAGCGCACGGCGGATGTCGCCGGGGTCGTAATGGTCAAGCGCCGACACGAACAGATCGAGGAGTCCGTGGGTAACAGGCCTGCCGTAAAGTTCGTAGCACGAGGTCACGATCCCGGCGACCGCGGCTCTTTGCTCAGGTGTCATAGATAAACTCCTTGCGCTCTGGAGAAAGCTTCGAGGGCGGCGCGATTGCTGGACTCGACTGCCGCTTGTTTGTTGATCTGCTGAGGCGGATCCCACGGCTCGTTGAAGTGCTCTGCAGGCCCGAAGAAAGTTGCGGCCTGCTGGACGTACTCTGTGCCGACCTTGCCGGTCATGTCAATGTACGCGGCGTAGCGCATGACGCCGAGGAGCATTGTTCCTGGGTCTATGCCGGATTTGATCCTTGCCTTCCAAGCTTTGAAGGCCATCGCTTTGCTGTTGCCGCCAGCGCGCTTTGGGTATGCCGACCAGGCTTGCTCGAAGTCAGGCGGGTAGGCGTTTTTTGTTGTGCGTGTCGTGCTATCGCGACGCGATGGCACAGGATTTAATCCAGATGTATCCATCTCCTTTTCTTGTGGCGGCTTTGGTGTTGGCGATGGGTTTGGCGGTGGATCTGGAACTGGAACTGGAACTGGAACTGGAGGGTTGAGCTGGGGCTCAGCCGGGGAACAGCCGTGACTTAACCCGGGATTAGCCCCGGCTAATTTTTGGCTGTTCTTTCTTGGTAGTCTGGCCTTCTGCGCCTGGGACTCGGCAAAGGCCCGGTCTTTCTCCAACTGCCTGTCAGCCCGGCCGTTGTGGCGCTTCCCATCATCGCCTATCGGGAAGAATTCTTCGGCCACCGCTTTCACGGCTGCCTGTTCGTCTGGTGTTGTCGCTCGGCACATCCTCGAAAGAACTGATATGTCGGCTGGGAGAGGCTTTTCGGTGCTGTAGTACACATCAAGCAGCAAGGCATATGCGCCATGCTCGGCGATTGTCAGGTGACTGGTGTCTCGCCCGTAATCGCCTGGGAAGCGTTTCCAGTAGTTCATGCGGGTGCCCTCAGGCGATGCTCATGGCGTGGCATTGCGCTCACGGGCAGCGCGCAGGGCTTCCATGATCGCTTTTCGTTTCTCTTGGCTCCGAGCGGTACGGCACTGAAGGCAGTCTCCGACCACGGTATCCCGATCAGAGTAATGCCCTCGCAGGCATGGTTTGCCGGTGTTGAAACGGGGCGATCCGGCTTCAATGGCGGCTTTCTGGGTTGTCGGCATCTTCACTAGCTTTGTCCTATGGCTTGAATGTGCCTCTACCTTATGCCTATAATGGCCGCAGGTCAAGCACCAAACCAAAGGCGAGGAGACGACGATGGCAATTGAGATACCGCTCACCCAGGGCAAGGTAGCGCAGATCGACGAGGCGGATTTGGAGTTGGTAAGCGGTTACAAGTGGTATGCGCACAAGGACAAAAATACCTTCTACGCGTATGCAAACGTCAGGCGCGCAGATGGATCATGGACAAAGGTCAAGATGCATCGGCTGATCTTAGGTCTGACGGACCGGAAGACCCAAGCCGACCACATTGACATGAACGGGCTGAACAACCGGCGCTCGAACCTGCGGGCGTGCTCGAACGCCGAGAACATGCGGAACAGGGGCGCGTATGCAAACAACACGAGCGGGTTCAAGGGAGTGATCTGGCAAGCAGACATGATGAAGTGGCGGGCCAGGATTAAGGTCAACGGCAAGCTAAAGCATCTCGGCTACTACTCAACACCCCCAGAAGCCCACGCAGCCTACTGTCGGGCCGCCATCGAACTCCACGGAGAGTTTGCCAACTTTGGTGCCCGGTAGGCAAAAAAATGCCAGCCCGGAGGCTGGCCAAACAGGCGCCTAGCAGGAATCGGCGCCCCTGGGGTGAACCCAGATCATCCCGCCAATCTCAACGAAAGCGCGATGGAAGGCTATAGCCAAGTGACTGGATTTGTGCTGCAGCGCTTAGTCCGCCGCATCCTTCCCGACATCGACGGCCTTGACCATCTCGACCTTGATCCCTCGAGTGCGCAGATACGCGCCGACCACCCTGTCGGATTGGTCAGTCGTCAGCTCTGCCGGCCACTGAGCAACGGCGGAACGAGTTATTCCCAACGCCCGAGCCATAGCGGCCTGAGACCCGAAATATTGAGCAGCGTCTAATTTTTTCATGGCCATGATTATATTGCGGCGCTTAGAATGCTGCAACTTTGGCTCAATACCACGAAATATTGCCGCTTAGAAGGCTTGACTATTGGCCCAGTGTCTGGCAATATCAATATACCAGTTCTCCAAAGGTGAAACGCACATGGCCATCACCGAATCATTTAAGCGCGCCTGGTCGATGGTTAACGACCCAAGTCTACCGATCGATCTGGACGGCGTTATCCCTCAAGACCGCGCATATGTAATGGTTCACAGGAAAGATTGCGAAGTTGATTTAACTGGGCTGTCGTCGCGATCCCGCGCATGGGTCCTGAAGAACCGTCCCGACTACAAGCCAGGCAACTGAAAAAACTCTCAACCTGAAAAGGGGAAACCAATGTCAGAAGAACTCAAGACAATCGAGTCTCACGACCTCACTGAGGTCCTGCGAAGCTCTCTATACCCGGGCGCGAGTCAGGAGAGCGTCAAGATGGTCCTCGCCTACTGCGCAGCCGCAGGGCTGGACGTCATGCAAAAGCCGGTACACATAGTCCCAATGTGGGACAGCAAGGCGCGCGCAAATCGCGACGTCGTCATGCCCGGCATCAACATGTACCGGGTCAACGCCGCTAGGTCAGGGCAGCTTGCCGGGATCTCTGAACCTGATTTTGGTCCTGACGTGACCGAAACCATTGACGGCGTGGCCGTCACCTACCCTGCCTGGTGCCGAGTGACTGTGCGCCGCGCGATGGCGTCTGGTCAGATCGCTGAATTCACAGCAGTTGAGCGGTGGCGAGAGAACTACGCCACGAAGGGGCGCGATAGCTCAGCCCCTAATGCAATGTGGGCGAAGCGGCCCTATGCGCAGCTTGCGAAATGCGCACAGGCGCAAGCGTTGAGGATGGCGTTCCCGGAATCGTGCGGACAGCCGACGGCGGAGGAAATGGCTGGGAAAGACCTCCATGCCGAAGGAGTCATTTTCGACGCCGAGACAGGCGAGGTCATCAAGTCGCGAGGAGCGCCGGAGCAGTTGCCCGAGTACCCTGCCGACAAATTCGAGGCCAGCCTTGGCAAGTGGCGCGACCTAGTAGCTTCTGGCAAGAGGACGCCCGGCGCGATCATCGCGACCGTGTGCAGCAGTTACCGCATGACCGCCGAGCAGGCGCGCATCGTCAACGCGCTTGCAGATGCAGTAGTAGAGTCATCCGATAAGCCCGCCAAGGATGATGAGTGGCTGTCTGACTTCGACAATGGGGGGGCCGAGTAATGGAAGTCGTGGATCTTGTTCAGGGTTCTCCTGAGTGGCATGAATTCAGGGCTGTGCACCGCCCAGCGTCCGAGACTCCAATCGTGATCGGCGTCTCGCCTCACATGTCGCGGCTTGAACTGCTCAAGATGCGGGCTGCCGGGATACCGGATAGCGAAGGAACTGGAAATGAACTGCTTTTCGAGCGTGGCCACCGTGCAGAAGAGCTGGGGCGGCGAATTGCCGAACGCCTGATTGGCGAGGAGCTTTATCGCGTCACAGGCAAGTCAGGGGTCTATTCGGCGTCGTTCGACGGACTGACGATGCTTCACGACATCCACTTCGAGCACAAGCTGATGAATCGTGAGCTTGCTGCGTGCTCGAAACAGGCAGATTTGCCGATCCACATCAGGGCGCAAATCGAGCACCAGTTCATGGTCTGCGACTCAGAGCGGTGCCTTTTTATGGCGAGCGACTATGACGCCAACGGTGCGCCGACTTTCGAGCCGGTAGTCATCTGGTGCGAGCCGGATATGGAGCTGCGATCTCACATCATCGCGGCATGGGAGCAATTCGATTCCGACGTGCGCGACTATGTGCATGTCGAGGAGGCGCCAGCGGCGACCGGCACTGCGCCTGCCGCTCTTCCTGCGGTCGTCGTCACGGCGTCTGGTGGCGTGTCTGCGTCAAATCTCGCTGAGTTTCGCAGCCGAGCTGCAGAATTGATCGAAGCGATCAGCGAGGAGCTTGAGACCGACGAGGATTTTGCCACGGCCGAGAAGTCGGTGAAGTGGTGTCATGGCGTCGAGGATCGCCTTGAGCTTACAAAGCAACAGATCATTGAGCAGCTTTCTGGAGTGGCCGAGGCTTTCGGCATCATCGACTCGATCAGCGACATGGCGCGCGACAAGCGATTGAGACTCGATCGACTGGTCAAGGCGCGCAAGGATGCCATCAGGGCGAGACTTGTCGCAGACGCTCACGCCAAATACGTCGAGTACGCTGGTGGCGCTGAGGTCACTGGCATCGACCGGCCAGACTTCGCCGGAGCAATCAAGGGCCTGAAAACGCTCAAAAGCATTCACGCCGCCATTGATGCCGAGATGGCTAGAGCAAAGATCGCGATTGCCGATAAGAAATTGG
>NZ_SRIO01000034.1 GCF_004684205.1 Candidatus Macondimonas diazotrophica | reverse complement strand
GCTGGGCGGCGCATCAGGGGTTGATCGCCCGAAAACGAATGCCGCACTCCACCACCTCGGCGGTGTGCCACACCAGGGTCACGGCATCGCTCATGCGCCACAGCGGCACATAGCACACCAGCGCGACATCGCTGGTGAGCACCAGTTGGCCGGTGGCGCTGCTCAAATCCAGGCTGATGGTACCGTCGCCGTGGTTCACCGGATTGCTGATGCCGCGCACGATCACGGTGCCATCGCGCAACACCAGGGCGATGACCTGCCGGGTCGGGTGCGTGCCGAGCAAACCGGCGGGATCGACCAGCGCGAAGCGCGCCGCCACGTCCGAGGCGCCGATGTGCTGCACCAGCGTCAAATCGTCCTGCCAGGTGGGCAGATACACGGGCACCCGGGCGCCGGCGCGGCGGGCGAGAAAGGCGCGAAAGTCCTGGATCGCCGGGCGGCCTTCGAGCAGCCACGCATAGCTGCGCCAGAAGGCGCTGAAGGTCTGCCGCGGCCAGCGCGCCCAGGGGCCGATGCCGGGGTCGAACTCATCGCGGTAGGCGCTCCAGCCGGCGTCCGGCGCATCGCGCCAGTTGGGCTCTTCGAGGTAGACCTCGATGCCGGCGTGCGTCACCGGCGCGGCCGCCACCGGCAGGTTGGCGTCATCGCGCGCCGGGTCCAGCTCGATCACCGTGCGGGCGATATCGATGATCGCGGAGCGGCGCTGCTGCGCCCATTCCGCGGGCAAATAGCCAAAGGTGCCGGGGAAGACCTCGGTGCCGGCCGGCCAGGACTGCGCCACCGCCCGCGCCGTGGTGAGTGTCCCCGGCGTCCAGGTAGCGATATCCACCACCTCGTGCTGTGTCGGGCTCGCCCAGAGGATCGCCACGCCGCCATCGCGAAACGCGAACAGGCTGTCACCGGAGAGCGACAGGCTCATCCCGCCGCTGTTGAGCGGGGCGGCGAGCTGCGCCGCGTCCGTCCACACGGGAATCGACAGCGCGCGCCATTGGGCGCTCCAGAGCAGATGTTCGAGGGTCTGGCGGCCCACCCCATCGGCGGCGAGCGTGTAGGCGAAGGTGCGGCGCGGCACGGCGCGCTGGCTGATCGCCTGTTCCGTCTCGTCGCCGGCGGTGAGAATCGCGGTGCGCCACTCCAGCGTCTCCTCCAGCGGCTCGCCCTGGTTGGGGTCCACCGGAAAGAGCGCGAAGCGCACCCCCAGGATGCGCAGATCGTAGGTGATGCCATCCACCACGAAGCCGTAGGTGGCGTCGATGCTGGCCGGCCCTTCGGGGTCGGCCGTCAAGGTGTACTCGAACATCGCGAGCGGCGCGGCCACCACCGTGGGGGTGGGGCCTGTGAGGCTCAGCCCCTCCGCATGGGTGGCGTTGATCGCGGTGAGGTTCGCGTCACTCAGAAACGCATTCCAGAAGTACACCGTCTCGGTCTTGGGCACGATCACATTGCCCACATCGACCGTGCGCGGGATCAAATGGATGCGGAAATAAAAATCCTCCAGCAGCCCCGGGCGCACGGCGCCACTGCGCGTGGCGCCGATCGGCTCCAGATCCAAGGTGCGCGCGCCGCGAAACACCGGATCTTCCTGGGCATCCCGCGGGCCGGCAAAATAATAATCCAGCACATAGCGGTAGAGTTGCGCCGCCAGGTGCGGGTTGTCGTCCGGCGTCTTGGGCTGGGTGGTGGTGAACTCCCGCCCGGCAAAGGTGGCCATGCTCAAGGCCCGTCGTAGCGCACGGCGAGGCCATAGTCGCCGGAATGGTAATTGCTGCTCATGCCGCTGCCGCCAGTCGGCGGATCCGGCACCGCGGCATTTTTCAGCAGCACCGGGTAGAGCTTCCACTGGTCCGCGCCGATGGTGATCACATCCCCCAGGTTGTAGTTGCGCAGCCGGCAAAAGCGCAGGTGGGCGATCTCGCCAAGCACGATCAAATTACCGCTGCTCGCCTGCCCGAACAGATACCAGGGCACCAGGTTCATGCCCTGATTCCAGGGGTTCAGGCTGCGCAGGCGCAATTCGTAGAGCGAGCCCGGCATCAGGGTAAAGATGGTCCCGCTCGACCCCAGGCTGGTCTCCCACCAGGTGCGCCCGCCGGTCTCGGCATGGAGATAGCTGCCGGCAAACTGGGTGCCCCCCGTGGTCGAGAACCCGCCTTGAAAGGGAATCAGCTCGTAACAGGAGCCACTGCTGGCGCAATAGCGATTGAGACGAATCCTGAGATCAGCCGGCGTATTCTGAAACGGGCTCAAGCTGCTGAACGAACCCACGCTCGCGCTGTAATAGCCGCCGCCGGTGAAGTTCGCCGCCTTGTTGATCTCGCCGATCAACAGATGCTGGCTGTAGCCGTTGTTGTACTCGATGAAGCAAAAGAGCTCGTCCGGGCTCGCCGTGTAGTGAAAGAAATAGGTGATCGGCCAGGTGAAGTTGATCCCAAAGGCGGGGTTCATCAGGTAGGCGTAGCGGTTGTGCGGCGCCCCGGTGGGGTTGCCGCTGCCGTCCTCGCCCGTGCCGCCGCGCATTCTCAGCCAGGCGGTGGTGCTCGCCTCGAATTCGGCATAGACATCGCCTTTTTGCAGCATCTTGCCGCCGATCAGCGTGTAGCCCTGCGCCTGCGCGAAGTTGAATAGCTCCGTGCGCAGCGCGACGAAATCATTGACGGTGCCGGTCTGATAGGCCATCGAGCCCCCTGGTTAGGCGCGCCGAAAGGCGATGTAGTCGCGCACGCCGGTGCGGTGAATGTTGCGCACCACCTTGAAGGTATTGCCCGCGCCGTCGTCGATCACATCGCCCACGGCGAGCGCGAAGCCCGAGATGAAAAACACGTCCTGCAAGGTGCCGTAGAGGCCATTGCTCGCATCCATCAGGTGGATCGGCAGCAACTGGCGCTGATCGGCCGGGGTGGCGTCCTGGGTGGGCTCCGTGGTGTTCAGCCCGAGCGTCAGGTCGGAAGAGTTGTTGTCCGCAAACCAAGGCCAGGGCTCCACCGTCTTCCAGGTGCCATCGATAAAGTAGATCCGCTGGCGGGTGGCATTGGAGAGCATCCCCAGCACCCGGGAGGTGTCGGAATAGCGCGTGGTGCTCTCGCCGGAAATGCTGCCGGAGACCAGCATGGGGAAGTCGTATTCGTTGGGCGTCATGTTGGGCAGGTAGAGCCCGGTGTAGCCGGCATCCGTGTTGCCCTCCACATTCACCCAGAAGGCGATCTTGAGGTCGGTCACGCTGATCCCGCAGGGGATGTCGAACTGCCACAGTGGCACCGTGGCGCGCACCATGTTCGGCTGGCTCGCCCAGGGGTTGCTGGCCACATAGCCGATCGCGCCCTGAAGGACGATGTTGTAGTAATCCGAGGGTACCGACTGGAGCGTCTTGAAGCCGCAGAACACATCCGAAAACCCGGAAATGTTCGGCCCCTGCAACAGAATGGTCCAATCCGCGGTGCTGTAATCCTCGGCGTTCAGCGTCCAGCGCTGGGCGCTCGGCAAGGGCGAGGCCGTGGCCGCCAGGGTGAACTGATCGTTTACGGCAAAGTTCGTGCCGCCGGCCGTGATCTGGAACTGAATGATGCCATTGTTGTAGGCCACCCCCGTGGTGGCATTGGCCTGGGCGCCCGACACCGAGCCGCTCACCGACCACACCTCGGCGCCCGGCGTCGTGGCGTCGGTGCAGGTGAGGGTCCAGGTCTCGGTCGGCGCGGCGACCGCGCTGTCCGTCTCCACGATCACGCCGTTGCCGGTGCCGCTGTAGGCGCTCTGTGCCAGCCAGGCGCGCCCGGTGGCGATCTGGCGGAGCCGCCAAAACAGGTTCTTGTGCCCATTGCGGCCGTGCGCGGCGGCATTGCCGACGCCCGGAATGGTGGTCTCGACGTAGGCCATGGGGCTCCCGTTATTTGATCCGCGAGCGGTTGCGGTTGATGGTGTTCACCACGAACTCATCGCCCGCCGGGGTATCGGCCACGGCGCGCATCAGCTCGTCGCGGTCGAGAAAGTTGTAGACGCGCACCGTCGGCGGCTTGCCGGCGCTCTTGCCGCCATTCAGCACATGGCGCGGGTCGCTGCGGGTGAGGACTTCCTCGTTTCGTTGGAGCAGCGAAAGCACCTCATCGCCACCCACCAGGCCGCCGCTGTGGTAGCGCGGCACCCCGCCCAACACATCGAAGGGGTTGATGCGGCGCTTGGGTCCGGTGCCGGCCAGGCCGCCGCTGTGGTTGGTGCCGACCAGAAACTCGGCGATGCCGCTAACAAATGCGTTGCCGCCCGAGCCGCCCAGCGCCCTCAGCACCTGGATTCGGATGGTGGTTTCGGCGATATACCGCAGCAGGTCCGCAAAAAAGGTGCGGGCCGCATCCTGGGCACTCGTCATGCCGCGCGCGAAATCGCTGATCGCGCTGGTCAGGCCGTCGGCAATGGATTCGTTAATGCGCCGCGCAAACTCCTGGGCCTCGGTGTTGAGGCTTTGCATGCCCGTCTGAATGAGATTCAGGTTTTCCAACGCGATCTGCGCGTCGTCCGCCGAAATCAGGCCATCGCCGCGCAGCGTCGCCACCAACTCTTGCGCCTTGGCGATCAAGGACTCCAGCCGGGGGTCCAGGTCGGCGAGTTCGGCGCGCAACTGATCCCCCGCCTCGCGCGCGGTGAGGTTGCCGAGTTCCTGCTGTGCCTGAATCCGCTGGATGATGGCGTTGCGCAGCTCCAGCGCCTTGTCGATCTCGGCCTGGACGCCGGCGAGCTGTTCGCCGCCAAAGGCCTGCCGGGCGGCCGCCAAACGGCGGTTCATGACCTGCTCGGCCAGGGTCGCGCCCTCGCGGTCCACCCGATTCAGGGCCTCGATGGTGTCGCGGTATTTCTGGCGGATGAGCTCGAGCCGGGCATCGAGGTCGGCGTCATCCTCGGCGCGCAGTTGCAGCAGCTCCTCGCGCAACTGGTCCTTGACGCTGTCGACCTCCCCTTGCAGGCGCGCGGCGACCAGGCCCTCGGCTCGGGCCACCAGATCCGCGCGGCCCAGCTCGCGCAGGCCGGTCAATAGCGCATCGTACTGCCCGCGAATGTCGGCCAGGCGCGCGGCCAGGCCGCGATCCCCCTGCCGGTCCACGTCCTGTTGCAGGCGCGTCAACTCCCGGGTGAGCTGGATCTCGGTTTCCAGGCGCAACACCTGTTGCTCGGCGGCGATGGCCTGCGCCACCAGGGCGTCGTCGGCGGTATCCGCCGTGCGCCGCGCGGCGGCGGCCTGCTCCTCGTATTTGCGCACGATGAGCGCGAGCTTTTGCGCGAGCGTGTCGGCCTTCAGTTCGGCGATGCGGTCGTTGGCCTTTTTGATCGCCTCGGCCAGATCCTCCAGCGCCTTGGGGTCGACGGGCGTCGGCGGCTCCCCTTCCGGCGCCGCGGCCGGCGTCGGCAACCGCACCGCGGGCAACAATTGGCGGGCCAGTTCGTCGCGCTTCTGGACCAGCAGGTCGAGCTGCTCGAACGCCGCGTCCAGATCCCGTTTGGTCGAGGGCGACATGATGTCGAAGCCCTCGCCGAAGCGGTCGCGAATGCTCTGCAACAACGCAATGCGGCGCTCGACTTCCTGGATCTGGGCATCCGTCGTCGCCACCTGCGCCGCCGTGGCGGCACCCGGCGCGCCGTCGAGCCCGTCCCGAGCGCGGCGCAACTCTTCCAGCTCCCGGCGCAGGTCCGCGAGCTTGGGTATCGTCTTTTCGGCGTGATTGCCCCAGGTGACAATCAGCGTGGCCAACCCCACCGCCCAACCCACCGGGCCGGTGCCCGCACGGGCGACCGCCGCCAACACCCCCAGGCTCCGCGTCAGGCGCACGATGCGCGCCGTGGTCGCGGCAATGCCCACCAGGGTGCGGGCGCCGAAGGCCAGCCCCAGCGCCAGGGCGATGCTCTGGATGTTCTCGACCACCGGCGGCACCAGCCGCACCAGCGCGGCCAGGCCATTGGCGATATCGTTCAGGCCCTGGCGAAAAGCCGGGTCGTCCAGGGCCTCGG
>NZ_SRIO01000033.1 GCF_004684205.1 Candidatus Macondimonas diazotrophica | reverse complement strand
AACGTAGTTCAGCTGCACGACAAGAGGACGCACCTTGCCGGACCAGCAAAATGCATCGGATGTGGGCATGAGTGGGTCGCTATTTCTCCGGCCGGCACAACTGTTTTTGAATGCCCGGAATGCGGCGAGCAAAAAGGCGCGCGCCGCGGGGTCGTTACAGACGATGAAGCGCTTAATTGCGAATGCGGCTGCTGGGCGTTCAGCGTTTTGATCAATGGCAATTGCCGTTGCCTTGGATGCGGGACAGAATATTCGTCTCGATCATCGTGGCGCGAAGTGATGGAGGATGAAGGCTATGATGACAAGTAAACCGTGGTATCTATCGATGGGCGTTGTCGGCGCACTGATAACGATCATCCTGGCAGCTCTGCAGATTGATTTGGATCAGGAGGCAAAAAACCTGCTGACCGAGAACGTCACCTCTCTGCTAACTGCCGTGTTTGGCTTGATTGCTCTGATCGGACGAATCAGGGCAAAAACATCTGTCCGTCTGAAATAGGAGGCGTAAAGGTGGGGCTGAAACTGGTAAACGCCAACCTGATAAATGTGCGTCACATTGCCGCTGTTCAATCTTTCGATCATCTTTTGGGGCGTCAACAACTGCCTGTTTTGGAACTAAAAGAGTATCGCCGCAATTTAAGTAGCGACGACCCGGACACATGACACCTCCAGGAGTGAGAATACGAACTCGCAATTTTTTGGGAGTCTCGCCAACCACCTCGACGGCGTAATAGCGGCGGCCTGCCCATGTATCCAGAACGATATACTTGGTTTCTGAGCTCATTATCAACACCTCGCCAGACTAAATAGGAGTCGTGAATTATGCATTACATTGAATTGCTTAAAGTTTTTGTCCAGGTTCTTCCGCTGATCATTGACCTTGTGAAAAAGCTCGACGATCTGCCTTCTAGCGAGGGGACCGGCGCAGACAAGCTGCAAATCGTACTCGATGCCGTCAAAGCGGCCGTCACTCAAGCAAAAGAGCTTGGTGTCAGCTGGGACAAGCTCGAGCCAATGATCAAGGCCGCTGTCGAATCGATCCTGCGCATCATTCGACGCTGATAGATGGCCGGCGGCCGAATAGTCGCCGGCATCTTTCAACTAAGCACGCGTATTGGCGAGCAAAAAATCCCATAGATGCTTTGGGTTTCCTGTTGCATCTAGCATCATGGCCGCTTCACCTAGCGAGCTATCAGGAATCGCCGTAGGAACGACAGCATATCCAGCCTTTGACAGGGCATCTATAATTTTACGAGGCCAATCCTCAAGCGGAACATCTTGATTATCCATAGCACATGCCACTTCATAGATCGCATCGCATGGGGCGTTAATTTCCGAATAGTACCCGGACATTAAGATCCCTCACCTTATGTTTTGCGGAAAATTTCAGATTGATTCAACAAATGCGCGGATAAAAGTCGCCGCGACCTGCGGGACTATGGCGTTCCCGTATCCTGCGATGCGCTTTTTTCGCGCTTGCTGCGTCGAGTTGACTTCGTCGGATACGCTATCAGCGATGCCATGCACCATTCCATTGGATATCCCATCAGCCAGCGGCTCAATGCCGGGTTCAATGCGTCGCGCCTTTCCGTCGGCGCCGACGATGACTCGGCAGTCTTCCCAGGCGTTTCCTGGTAAAGCGCCGCCTGTCTCGGCAGTTGATCGAGCCGAGTCCGCTGTGATCCGTCCGGATTCGTTCCGGTACGACTCATTCCGGCAGAGTCCTTCCAGTCGCGCGCGCTCGGAGTCGACCAGCCGTATAGCGCCCCAGTAGAGCCGCTGGCGGATGTGTGGCGCGCCCGCGCCCGCAGCGCACAGATCGGCGGCCCCGACGGCATATCCCAGCGCTTCCAGGTCAGCACGTACTCCTGCGAGCCATTCACGTCCAGCTCGGCTTGAAACTTGCTCTCCAAAGATGATTGCAGGCGTGCACTCTCGGATGAGGCGGAGCATTTCTGGCCAGAGGTGTCGTTCATCATCAGTCCCTTTATTTTTTCCGGCGGTCGAAAAAGGCTGGCAGTTGTGCACTATTATTCCGTCTGCGGTATAGCTTTCATCTTCTTCTACGGCGATGTTGAAAACCGTTCCTCTGCCAGCAGTCTTAACTGTTCGCACATATCCAATTCCATGCAAATCATTGAAAGAGAAAGAACGAGATCGCTCGTATGCAGTGATTCGATAGAATCCGCCGGCGGTCGAGACATTACGCCCCTGGATGGCTCTGGACTTCGTTTGATGCCATGCGATGGAAGCGGACCGCCCGTCCTGATTCAGCAAAACTCGGACGCCAACGGCAATTGCGCGCGAAATGGTTGTGAACCTTTCTACCCCAGGCTCTCGATGCCCGTCAGCCTCCTGATAGCCACGCAGAAATTCTCGGCGCCACTCAGGCGGTGCGCCATGAACCCATGCGGGAATTCTCTTGCCGGATGCCGTTGCACCGAAGTGTTCGCTGAGCCAGCGAACCAGAGATTTGGACCCGCATCGAGCGCGAGCGCTGGTGCGCTCTATTGATGGTGAACATGTCAGGCCTGCCTCGGTCATGATTTCACTCAGAATCGGAGCATCGCCCCTTGCTCCGCAAAGAAATACGGTGTCTTTGCTGGTCCATCCATCGCCAAGCCAGTAGCCAAGGAAACGCGCAAAACCCAGAGTAGTCGCATCCGCGCCGTCAGCGCCTCTCGCGTTTATTCGGCCCTGGATCAGCGCTCGTTCGCGGCACCGAACCGCATCATCGTATGACTTGAAGCGGCCTAGGTAGACGGTGCGCCCGTCCTTCCATCCTGTCGCGCGCCACCGTCCGCGCTCCAGAATCACTCCCCGGTTGTTTTCAATCTGAGGGATTTGGCTTGGTGGAACAGCGGCGACTGTACGCCATCTCTTGCCGGCTAGGCTTCCTGCCGCGGTCCATTCATCCGAGCCTGTCAGGAATGGATGGTTCGCCGTAGTCAGCAGGCCCCAATGCCCCTGCCCCTTGACCAGCACCATATCAGCCTCATCCGACCCGATTGCCTGAACAGAGCGCCAGCGCCCTTTATGTGTCAATACGTTGTCGCCGACCTTAACCGACTCGATTGGAATATAACCTCGCTTAGTTAAAACCAGGGTTCCTTCCGGGAAGCACGGACAAGATCCTGTCCATACCGGGACATCATCCGGCCATTCGGCCATGCGCAGCGCGAGGTCCCATCCGCCGATGCCAGCGAAAAGATGGATGCGGGTGTATCCAGCAAGGTCTGATGCAGTCAGATCTGAGATACTGGCGCAACTGACGGCCCCGGACATGATATGGCCAGATGAAATCAGTTCAAAAAGCCAATCATTCGTTTCGATGTCGCTGTAAAATGCTCTTGGGATAGGATGAATCATCGTTGGGCATTCCTGCGATTGCAGCCGATCGTTGCCGACGTGACCCACTCAAAAACTCGAGCACGCCAATAGCCGTCAAGATTACCTGACATGCTCGCAATTGAAGTTGCCTTGTCTGGCTGCATATCAGGGTTTTCGTCCATCAGCCGGCGTGCAAGGCTTACTGCCCGGTAAAGAATAATTTCAGCTGGCGCGGCTGTCGGCTTGTTTTTCTGATTAGTTTTCTGAGTTTGCATTTTCATCCCCTTGAAGTTTGCGTTATGCCTCACGACATCCACGCCATCGCATCCACGATGCCGCGTCCTTGTTGCGTTAGTCGCGCTCGGCCGGCTCCGCTATTGTCCTTGGCGATTTCAATAAGCTCGGGCGGCATATTGGTTTCCAGCAGCGGCATCACCAAGCTACTCACCTTCGCCCAGCCATCACCATCCTTTTCGCGGTCAACGAGTTTCAGCAAGTGTTTTTGTCCAGCGTCCAGTTTTTCCATTAATCATTCCTCTTTGGTAATGCGCTGGCATAACCAGCGCTTCAAGCCGACGTGCCCGAAAAGCCGGGCACGCGGCTTAAGCTAGGCGTTGGAGGGCAAGGCCGCAGCAATCGCTGCCTCCAAATCATCAGCCCATGCCTGATCCGTGTACTTGTGCAGTCGCATGTAATGCAATGCAGCGCTTGCCGCTTTCAGCAGTCCGGGCGCAGCGGCTATCAGCCTCGCGTCCGCATTCCGGTTTGGGTAGCACACCCGCGCAACCTCAAACCCATCGGCGTCGTAAATTAGCGCCTCGCTTCCTTCGGTGTGCTCGCTGACATGCCATGGCCCAGGTCGGTGCGCAAACTCTTTTGCCTGCGCATCGGCCTCGGCCTGTTCTTCGGCATACTGCCCGCTGTAGTAATAATCGTCGCTCATCTCATCCTCCAAAATCGCCTAACAACCGCATCAAGCCGACTCCGCTACGCTACGCGGCTTATGCGGAGCGTTCGACGTGGTTTGCTACAGCTTCCGCGTAGCATTTTCGACGGTATTCAATGACGTCTCGGCTCGCATTCCGCTTCAATGCCGATTCATATGCTGAGTAAGCGATATCAATACTGATGATACGCGCGTTTTTGGCAAGATCTGATTTTGATTTCATTGATCAGGCCTCGTTATTTGATTGACTACCCACTGAAAGTTGAAATTCGTGTCAGCGTCATGAATCCATTCGATGGCGTCCGTCCTGTCAATTTTTTGATCTATCAGCAATAGAATTTCACGCTCTAATTCGTCGCAGATGTCCGGGCTGAATCTGATCGCTGTCGAAAGCAAGACAAGGTCAAACGCCTTATCGATCCTTACTTTTTCAGCCTCATCGATCTGATCTTGAGTCCCAACAAGATCAGGAAGCCATTCATAAACTCTTTTTTTAACTAGATTGGCCGTTTTTTCGTCAATCATTTGTCATACCCCATACGATAAGCTAACTACTAGTTAGCCGCTACCAGCCGTAGCCAGTGGCGGCAGTTGGTCAGAAGGTGGTAGGCTGGGCCACGCCACGGATCGCCCACATGAACCCCTGCTGAAGGTTGGTTTTGCCGAGGGCGACGGAACGCTTGTCCGTGCCTTCGGTTGCCTCCAGCTTGGCAATGAACGCGCCGCACTGTTCGGCCAGCTCCTTGCCTTCGTTCATTAGGTCGATCTCTTCCTGGCTGAGGTCGCGGTAGCCTTTGATCTTCTCGTGTTGGTCTTTCACTTCAGTCATACTCCAAGCGGCCAACAAAAATTTCCACCCGACGCCTGAAAGTTCGGCGCTTGCCCTGGCCGCTGTGCAGGGCGCGGGTGAAATTAGACGTTAGGCGGAATATCCTTCTAGTCTCACTTCCCCCGCCAGTCTACCGAGAGAATCATAGAACTTATCTCTTACCCACTGATTCTCAAATTCGTTGATCATTATGTCGTGCATACTATATCCGTATATGTGCCTGCAAATATTTTTTGCGGCGTCCGCTGCATGTCTCGATTTGCATGGGCGTTCTAGGCCGAATTTGACAGCAACAGCGCACTGCCGCAATAAATGACTTGGGGCTTCATGGATACAAAATTGATCTGCCAGATACATGATTTGGTTATACTCCGTAGCACTCAATAGTTCATCCATGTCAACAAACGCTTGCTGCAATTTTTCTTCTACCTGAGACTTGTGTATTTTCGCATTCATGATTGCCTCGTGTTCTATCTCGGCAACTAGCACAGTTATAAAAGACAGGAATACAGGTATAGTCTCCATGTTCGAATTGAATACCGCGCCTATTTCGTCACACAGGACTTCAACAGGACCTTTAGAAAACCCTTGGCTAATTTTCTTATTCATGGTCTACTCCCAGCAGCGTGATCTAGCGCCGCCAATGCTAATGGCCCCCATCTATCCATCACCTCGGCCACATCGGGAGAAAACGTGCTTTCATCCTCTCCGAGCAACCGAAGCGCCATTGAAAGTGCATCCGCTTCAGTGGCTTTTAGTCGCTTACTGTCGGCTCTAAGTATTTCACAATGTTCCATAAGCTCACGGACGCTCTGGATCGTCCCTGCCGGCGTATCTTTTGATAAACACAGGGCCGCAGCAATTTCAGAGCACATATACTCAATTTGTGCTCGATTATTCATAGCTTCTCTTGCGGCCCTACTGTCCGGCACCAGAGATATGAGATCGTCAAGCGTTATGTTCCGAGCGTCATCTATCGTTACTTGTATTGCCATATTTCCTCCAAAGTCGCCTAACAAGTGCATCAAGGCGACAACAAAAAGCGTTGCGCCTTATGCGGGTCGTTAGCGGTCACGGATGCGATCCCGTATTCCCAACAGAAGCGCCTCAATGTGGAGCCCGTTAATCTTTTCTCCGACTTTCGGAAGGGCCGCGTGATCACCAGTCAAAAGAGGATCGAGCCAGGTTGTAGGAACCATTTCGGCGCACCGGTTGCGTTCTTCCTGCGTCGCCTCGTTCACCGCCTGTTGCAACGCGTCTTGCATACGCTCAATCTTAGCTTTCGCATTTCGCAATTCTTCGGAGGAATCCAGGAGGTTGTCGTACTCCTCGCCCGTTATCGTCACCACGTCAAGATCACGACTCATTTGTCATACCCCAATTCACGCTGAGCCATTGCCCTTGCTGCATCGCTGGCGTACTCGCGGCAGATGCGTGCCAGTTCCTGATAAACCGCCTCGCGGTCTCCGTCTCGCAGGGTCGCCGCAAGATGTGTGA
>NZ_SRIO01000032.1 GCF_004684205.1 Candidatus Macondimonas diazotrophica | reverse complement strand
GGGATGCCCGCACAAATTCAACGCTGCCGACAGGGAGCATCCGACTCTCAGATTGAGGGTCTTCCGATACCACAACACGAATATCCGAAACCAAGGCTCCTGTACGGACCGCGACACCCATTGGGTTGTTTGCGTACTGCGATTGGATAAGAACAGAATTCAGGTTCCTACTATAGAAATAGGGATCCATGCTTAATACCCCATTACTCGATCGGCTGGGCCGCGAGAAAAAACAATCGGGTTATCGATAGCGTTATTCATATTTGGCAATCTACCAGACGCCGCGTATTGACACAAATACTGAACCGCGTCCATTGGGTGGGAGTACTGGTCCTTGACTGGCGTGGGACTTTCATCCTTCTTGTATTTATATCCCCCACGGAAGGCACGGATAATCAGCTCGCAGGATGGATCGATAAGCATACCCGGAATGCGGGAGCATAGGAAGTACTCCACCGCAGATAACCGATCCGCAAGACGATTCGACCTGCCGTTGGGTGGCAGGATCATCTGATAGCCAGCGTCGCGCATCATCTTATACGCCGTTGAATCCACGAGGCCGTTGTTGTTATCCCCTGCCGGGTCCCCACAGATCGCGAGGGTGGGGGCGCCGAACTCATAGGAAATGAATCGTTTGAGTTCAGGCAGGAACCGTGACAGCGACATGTTGTTCATGCATAGCTCACGCAGAATCTGGAACTGCCCTTTCTGGTTGAACTGCCCGAATGCCAACGAAGGGTCCCGGCCAAAGTCCATCCCGGCCAGAAGCGGAACTTCGGGGTTGAACTCCAGGCGCGTTGTCGATTCATGGATATCCGGCTCGTAACTATTCTTGAACACAGCGATCCCCGATAGAGAGGTTGCATACTTTGCATGGACTGAGACGTTCACGCCATCCGGTGAGGTGTTCGGCTTGCGGATCATGTCCTCATAATACCCCGGCGCCATGTTCTTGATGTTCTCCGCGACCGGGGACACCCCACTCGGCTGCCAGAATACACTGGTAAAGGGCGCTTCGCTAACGTCTCGGTCATCCGGACGGGTCGTAACGATGCGTGAGTAGTCGCTATTGTACCGCGTAACACTCAAGTCCATACCGTGCTCGAACATCTTATAGTAGTCACCGCCCTCGACAGGGGCGTTTGTGTCGCCGATGATGCCGTACCAGTTGGATCCTACGCGCTTGGGGTTAGGAAAGCGGCGTGTGCGGTCGTACAGGTCGCCCATAAGGTCCAATGGCACCTCACGAAACTCGTTCACCCACGCGCCGGTAAGCTCCATCGACAACAGCTTTGCCTTGTCCTCCGGCTTATCCAGGGCACGAAACATGATCTCGGCCTCGATGTCATTGAATTTCAACACCCACGTCCGTCGCACCTCATGCCATTCACCCATTCGACCTTCTATGATCCATTCACGCCACGATTTCAGCGTGGTGTCCGTCAATTGCTGGTTGGTGTTACGGACAACTGCCCATCGTGAGCGTCGTATACCATCCGGTGAAAAATTCTGTGTGGCACACAAGCGCAGAATCTTCATGATGCAGGCGATCGATTTGCCCGATCCGAACGGCCCGACGATAAGCTGCCACGGAGTTTCGCACCGCGCGAAAGCTGACGCGATAGGTCCGGGGGATTGGTATATGATGTCCAGCGATCCGGTCATAGGTTGATCTGGTTGAATCCGTTGCTAAATAGCTCGCTCGCTATTTGCCCGGTTCGCAGTTCATCGGGGGCAGTTTCGCCGTCGCCGGCCAGCGCTCCCCCCTCCCTGCGCAGGTCGCGGTCTTCACGACCGCCAATCTGCGACATGCCTGCCAGCAGAATATTTTGCCCCGCGTTGATGTCGCGGTCATGGATCGCCCCGCAGTCGGGGCAGGTCCAGCCGCGCACGGACAGCGCGAGTCGTTCGAGTTTATGCCCACACGCCGAGCAAGTCTTGGAGCTGGGGAACCAGCGATCCACTTTGACCAGCGTGCGGCCATACCACGCGCACTTGTATTCAAGCTGGCGCGTGATTTCTCCCCAACCGGCATCCGCAATCGAGCGGGCCAGCCGGGGGTGACGAATCATGTTCTTGACGGCCAAGTCCTCGACGGCGATTACATCGAAGTTGCGGACCAGGCGGGTCGTGAATTGGTGGGCGGTGTATTGGCTCCGCGCCCTGATCTTGGCATGGATGCGGGCGACCTTGAGACGCTGGCGCTCCCGCCTCTTCGAGCCTTTCTGACGGCGGGACAGGCACCGCTGTTGCTGGCGCAGGTAGCGCAGCCGAGCGCGGTAGTGCCTGGGGTTCTCGATCTTCGTGCCGTCGCTGAGTGTGGCAAGGTGCGTCAGGCCAAGGTCCACGCCGATAACGCGGTTTGTTACCGGCAACAGCGCGACTTCCACTTTCGCGCTGAAGGTGATGTAGTAGCGCCCATCCGACTCACGCTTGAGCGTCACCGTGTCCGGGCGCTGCACATTGGGTAGGGGTTCAGCCAGCTTCACCGCACCGAGTTTGTGGAGCGATACGGTGCCCTTCACCCACTTCGGCAGACTCACGCCTTGGAAGCGCAGGGAAGTCGTGTGCTCATGACGGGGGCGGAAGCGCGGATAGCCGGCGGGGTTCTCGCCCGCCTTCACACGGCGGAAGAAATGCCGGAAGGTGGCATCCTGGTCGCGCAGGGTCTGCGTCAGGCAGGTGGCCGGTGGGGCCGAAAGCCAGGCGTATTTGGGGAGGGTCTTGAGCTTGGTGAGCCGGCGGGAAATGTCAATACTGGTCAACGATTCCTTACGCCGCTGATAGGCTTTCGTGCGCGATGCCAGCGAATAGTTCCACAGCCAGCGAGCCGCGCCGAACCACTGGTTCAGCATGCGGACTTGCGCCCCATTGGGGTAGGCGCGGAGACGATAACTTCTCATTACGGCAGGCATGGGCGCAGTATAGCAGGCCGTAGCAGAGGCTGTCAATACGCCCTCGCCCTTTGCCCCGCTTTGTTTCGCAACCGGGTGGGGGGACTTGTAAGTGATGCTTACAGGTTCGGCCATTAGAGATTGATTTGGATGTTAACCGGGGGTGCGCTATCGGATTGCTTTTCCTTGGTCGGCTCCAATCCCGCCCATTTCACGATATCCGCGCTCACCTTACGGCGTGTCTCGGGATCTATACTATCGTCCTTGAGTATCTCCATGGCGACACCGAGGGCGTCCTCCGCCGCCAGTCTGGCGCGCATACGGAAGCCGAGGCCGTGCTCCTTGATATCGTTCGTGAATGCCGCAACGTAGCCTTTGAAATGCGGAGCCTTCACAAGCAATTTCAAATCAGGTACCGGGATACCGTAGCGTTCCGATAGCTGGGAAATGGACTGCACCCCCAGAGCGACCTCATAGGCCAGCCGTGGGGGGAAGTCGATCTGCGCCGTGCATTCGACAAGCGCAGTAGCCATCTCCGGCGTAGGCTCCGACTCCCCGTTCAGGATGGCGTCTGCCTCTTCAATGAGCGGGTTTGAGTCGTTCTGCATACGCTTATTCGTCCGGCGTGACGCCGGCTCGCTTCAGCTTTCGGCGGGCGCGGATGTCCTCACGGTTCTTGGCGTACCACTCAGCCTTGCGGTCGCGCTCCCTATCACGATTCCGCTCCCGGTAGACTTTCCCGTATTCGCGGAGTTTATTTGGATCTCTTGCCATCTTGTTATAGTTCCTCGTCGTTGGTGCAGTAAGATAGTGCCACGGCTCATGTCGCCTTGTCAATTCCCTCTGGTGGTCTTCACATAACCCAGGATATAGAGCGCGGCTTTATGTGGAGGATACTGATAGGTCGCTTCCATGCACTTGATCCGGAACATTGGGTCCTTGAAGTCAATAAGCTGTCGGTTAGTGCGTACCCACACATCGTCTCGGATTTCAAGGATCGGTGCCCAAAATGCTTCATCGAACGCAAGCCTAACCCTGTCCGGTGCGGCGTAGCGCGTCAGTATCTCAAGGCACTCATGGTTGATAGTAGCCCCCGCAGTGCTCTGTTCTTCAGAGTCCAGCGCCGAAAGCAGGCGTCGGATCTCATCGATACTCCGTTCGTCATTCACGTTGTCGAGTCCTTTTGGTTGGTGTTGTCAGCTGCTGACCTTACGAACCCGTCGGGCATAATCCACCACCAGGTATCGCCATCGGGGCCGCAAATGACGAACATTTCGCCAAACTCGAATCCGTTGCAAATGCTCTCAAGCCGCTGCTCCAGATCACTGCATCTGGTGTAAAAGGTGTCTTTGTATGGCCTCCTCATAATACGGGTGAAGCCTTTTACCTCGAATTGAAGATGCGATTGGGTAACGTCCTTCATTGAGAGCAGCAGCTCAGCCATTTCTTTAGGGGTAAGCTTTACTTCAGCCATTGGGATTCACCAGGCACCGCGTAATACTTTTGTTTCATGTGGGTTCTCGTCAGTTGTAGATTGACGGTTCAAGTGTAATCCAATCGAAATGGGTTGTCAACTGTTGACAAGGGGATTTGAAATTTTTGGAAATATTTGTGGAAGGGATATACATATCCAAACCCCGCGCCACCTCCCCCATGCCTCCCCCACCGCATAACATCCATACCCCCTCGATGATTTACTGGCCCCGGTCCCTGACGGACGCCATACACCACACAAAGCACCACCTCGCGCCTACCAAAGCGCCCTCATAAGTGTTGACAATCACACTACGCTGTGAGATACTGATCCCAAGGTTGAATAGACCGAAACACTGAACAAAGCACAAAGAGGACAAAGACGATGAAGTACGCGCAAAGCACCATTCAAAAGATCCAAGAAGCCCGCGCGGCGGGGGCCGTTATCATCGAGAACAGGAATTGGCGGTATACCGGCCGTGCCCACGGATTTACGCGGGTGGTAAAAATCGCGCAGACAAACGACCGAATGCGCGGCTACCCTAAACGGATCATCTGGGCTTGCTATAGGGATTGATTAGATCGAACAACGAGCGCTGAACAAAGAGGACAAAGACCATGAACATCGAGCACAAAGACCTCGCCCTTGCGGCAGTCAAAACCTCCTACGTGATCGCCAAGGCCGAATACTACGCGGCCCTGGAACGTAAGGCGCCGGATAGCCGGATCGCCTACCTACTAAACGCCTATCTAGAAGCGCAGCGTGCGCTTGTGGATCGTGCGCTGAGCGCGGAGGGCTGAGTCATGTTCAAGAGGATCAGCTTTGACGAGTTCGAGGCCGCCTTCAACCGCATGGGGCGCGGGGATCAATTCTCACCAAAAGCGTTACGCGCACTGTTCGACTACTTGGAAGGTATCGAGAATGATATGCATTGCCATATCCAACTCGATGTGGTGGCCTTGTGTTGTGAGTTTGAAGAAAAAGACCCTGATGACTGCGGATATGAAGATGAAGAAGTCATTAGAATCTTGCCCGAAAGTGTCCTTGTTCGTAGCATTGAGGATTGAGTCATGAAGAGTAAAAAGCAATGCTTTATCGAAAGCGCCTGTGTCTTTTACGGCATCGATTATGCCGATGTCAAACGGCTATGGGAACTGGAATGCCGGCTGCACCGCTGGCATGAAGGACAATCCGGCACCGATACCGGGTGCATCACCCGAGACGAGAAAACAGGTCACTGCTATTGGCGATATGCCGTATCCGGGCTTAGGGAGCGAATCACTGACACTTACACCCTGGATGTCGTGCGGCTGGCCGAAATCTCGGCGATGTACCCGGACCTCGATTTCGCGATCGATCCAGATCCCAGTGGCTGGGCAATCCATATCAGCAGGAAGGGCTGAGCCATGAACAAAGTCACATCTACGCTGAGAGACTTCGGTATCGATGCCAACCTCAGCGACTGGCAGCGCCTGGGAGATAATCAGGCGCGCTTCCTTCATCGCCTCATCATCCTGGGTGCGGTTGTTGGAAGCGCCGGGAAATATTCCACGGTCTGGCTACTGCCCGATGGGCGACGGCTTGAGATTCAATCGATGTCCGTTCGGATTGTGTGAGGTGGGATGTGGACAGGTTGAACATCACACTACAGATCTTTGGAATCAGCCCCAGCAAAAAGGGTTGGCAACCGCTGGATAATGGGGAAGCGAACCTCATCCATCGGCTAATCCAACTAGGTGCACTCGTTTCGAGTACCGGAGCGCATCGCACCTGTTGGCTGCTGCCCGATGGGCGGCGGCTTGAGATTCAATCGATGTCCGTTCGGATTGTGTGAGGTGGGGCAATGAATGCCGACCCCTGCAGACTGCTACTCCATGGATACGGAGCAAAGACCGGCCAAGCGTTCGCCCATTTTATTGATCCAGATAGAGAAGTATGGTTCGGGATCGATGACTCGATGCTTGCTATCCTGGAGCGTGGCCCACGGAGCCAACGCTACCGCATGACCTGGGATGATGTCCTCACCAATGCAATCCACGAAGATGCGGACGGCGGGTCCTGGCGCCTGCATTATGACCGTAAAAACGACGCACTCTATCTTGATGAGGTCGAACAATGACAAAGCTTCGCAAATCAACCGGCATTCGGCTTTGCCGGCAAGGCCTGGCACATGTAGTGGCGCAACACGGACGAACAGTCGTTCTGTGGCGCCGTGACATCCAGACCGTCGCCTACTTCAAGCGCTAATCCAATCGGCCGTCTGGGACGTTCTCAGGCGGCCATGTTCAAGCCAATCTTTACAGATTTACACGACTAGTCAAAATCTTGACGATTCCCCTCGAAAATTGTCAATAAATTTTTGGCCACGTTCTATAAAATGAAAAAAATAGAAAGTGGACTGGTACCCTTTTTACATGTAATTGATTTAATTAAGTATCGGCTACCCAAATGCAGGCGTCGATACTTTTTTTTGAGAAAAAGCTAAGTCTTTGATTCCATTACCGCCACCCTTTCAATATCAGGGCGTTCATGTGCCCCCCATTGTATATAAAAACACTATTTTACCCCTTATACTCATATTGAGCATAATTGTCAACAACAGCTAAAATCCCCACAACTAGGCACATCAACGCCCTGATATAAACACCTTCCTATCTTTAAAATCATACTCTTAACCACGCCTACAAAAAAAGTATCGACGCCTGCATTCCAATACCCTAGAACCATCCAATTCAACCAGATGCCCAAAACCTACCGGTACACTTTCTATTTTCCTAAAACTGTTGACAACAGGCCATGTTTAGCTTAGTCTAACCATCCGTAAACCACCAAAGGCCACGACCATGGCAAGTCCGACACGCCTATTTTCAAAGACGACCTACGATGCCACCCCAGATGAGGTGTTGTGCTACACCTTGATCAGGTTGATTGGTAACGAGGGGCATCCGGCCCTGGTCGCGCGCCACGCCCACGCACTGTTGATTACCACGACGCCCGATATGGACGCGATGTGGTGCCCGCATGCCGCGATCATTCGGGAGCTTGAGGCATCCCCTGACAAGACTGCACGTGTAAAGATCAAGGCGTCCAAGCTCCCAAGCCTTTCCGCCCTGGATTCATGGCTGGATCGCTATGGGCAGGCGTGCAACGCGCGGATCGACCGAGCAACGGGGTATCTGCATCTTGGCTACGACGCGCTCCTGGTCATTGCACACACGGCGAGAGAAGCGATCAACGCGGGGAAATTCCCTGGAACGAAAATCCTGGCGCGTGCTGAACAGGATGCGAAACAGTTCCCTGATCGCCCAACGCCCAGCAGCGTGAAACGGAAGCATCATAAAAAGAAGCCTAAAGCGCCACCCGTAACCCCTGAAACCCGCGCCTTGATGCGCGAGCACCT
>NZ_SRIO01000031.1 GCF_004684205.1 Candidatus Macondimonas diazotrophica | reverse complement strand
CACGAGGAGATTCAGATCAGGACGAATGCTGTGATCGGACTCATCGAGGCTGAAATCTTTCATGTGTCCTGCCGGCTCAAAAGCCTTGGAGTCGAGACCGAAGAGACGGAGATCAAGCAGTGCGTATAGAGGATATCGATAAAGCCACGCAACTCAACGACCTTCTGAAGGAGGTTCAGGCTGTTGGCATGTCGATTCCTTATGATCATGAGTCGATGAGAGTAGGACTCATGATCGTCCAAGGCCAGACTGAGCCGGTGTACGTCACTATGAGCCAGATGCAGATAAGGAAGCACATACTCGAAGCCAGCCAGGACCTTCAGGAACAACTCGCAACCCTTGGAGCGAGGACCCACCAGCGATGAACATCGAACGCATGCTTATTCTCGCGGACCATCTGAAGACGGTTCCTCACACTGAAGCCTGGCCTCTGACAAGCGGACCTGCCCTTTCCGGGTTCAATATGGCCCACTACATCTGCGGAACGTCGGCCTGCATCGCGGGGTGGGCTTGTGAACTGTTCGGCCCCATTGAGAGGTACGTTTCAGACATATACGGATGGGCCAGTTTCAAGCTCGATCTTGACGAGAAAGCTGCGAAAGACCTGTTCCTGAACGACAATTCGTTTGTCTCCAAGGGTAAGGACCTAGCTTCCATTGAGCCCATGGAGGCCGTTGACGCGATCCTTCGAATGGCCCGGCAAGAGGTCGCTCGTCTCATCTGGATAGAGGATGTGTCGCCTTTTGGCGGACTTCACATCGTTATCGAAGACCTCAACATCGATGACGAGAGCATCCAGATGTGCCTCGACAGCGGAGGACTGAGTCCGGCTGAGCGTGGTGTTGCGCTCTACCTGCTTCGATTGGATGAAGCCGGTCGTCAAAGCCTCCTGGTCGAGGCGGGACAGGCGCAGTGGGGAGATTTCGATGGCTGATGCCCCCTACCGAGAAAGCTTCTGGAAGCTTGAAGACGGTCGGATGAAGCTTGTCGAGCGCGAGGACCAAGCTGACATATACGAGATTCATGTCGCCGACTGCAGAGTCCGGATCGAACGAAACAGTGATGGTCATTTCTCGCCGTCTCCATGGGAATTGCGTGCTGCGATGTCTCGGATGTTCGATCGTGGTCGGCGCCATCAGGCTCATGTGATCTCTGACGCCATCAGCTACAAGGCGGGGAGGCGGTAGGATGTCTTATAACTATATCCGACACTCAGAAGGCGGTAAGGCTATCAAGGCCTGGACCGGAGACATGTACGTCGAACCGGATGCGCTGAAGCAGCTCCATAATGTCGCGAGTCTGCCTTTCATTCACAAGCATGTCGCCGTCATGCCGGACGTGCATTTTGGTCGAGGAGCGACTATCGGATCAGTGATCCCGACGAAGGGCGCCATCGTCCCGGCAGCGGTCGGCGTCGATCTCGGTTGCGGAATGATGGCTTGTCAAACCAATCTAACAGCGTCCCAGCTTCCTGACGATCTCCGCCATGTACGAACCGCCATCGAAGCAATGGTCCCCCATGGACGAACGGCGAATGGCGACCCGAAGAACGACCAGGGTGCCTGGAATGACATCGACCGCATGCCACGCGGTGTCATCGAGCGGCTTCGAGGGCTCGACGAACGCTACGAGGATATCCGGTCCCGTCACCCCAGGATCGGTCATCGGGGAGTCGTCAATCACATGGGGACTCTCGGGACCGGAAACCACTTCATCGAACTCTGTCTCGACGAGAACGACTCCGTCTGGGTGATGCTTCACTCGGGTTCGCGGGGTCCAGGCAACCGGATCGGTTCCTACTTCATCGACAAGGCCAAGGAGGAGATGGAGCGGTATCACATTATGCCCTATCTCGCAGACAAGGACCTGTCCTACCTCGTCGAGTATACAGAACTGTTCGACGACTATGTCGAGGCTCTGATGTGGGCGCAGGATTACGCAGCCGCGAACCGAAAGGCGATGATGGAGGGAACTCTGGCAGCGATGAGAGCCTCCGGACTTCCTGACTTCCATCTCGTCAAGTTCGCGGTGAATTGCCACCACAATTACGCGTCAATCGAGCACCATTACGGAGAGAATGTCTGGGTCACCCGGAAGGGTGCCGTCCGGGCTCGTGAAGGCGATCTCGGAATCATTCCAGGCTCCATGGGCGCCAAATCCTTCATTGTTCGCGGCAAGGGGAACAAGGACAGCTTTTGTTCGTGCTCTCACGGAGCAGGGCGAAAGATGAGCCGGACCGAAGCCCGCAAGACAATCTCTCTGAGGGACCATGCTGAAGCCACTTCCGGCATCGAGTGTCGGGTGGATGAAGACGTCCTGGATGAGAGTCCTGCCGCCTACAAGGATATCGATGATGTCATGGCGGCTCAATCCGATTTGGTCGAAGTCGTTCACACACTCCGTCAGATCGTCAACGTGAAAGGTTAGACATGGAACCTGTTTCTCTAAGCATTGCTGTCCTGGCGCTGTGCCTCTCTATTATCGGCAACATCCTGATCCTTGTTTCGATTTCGGCGTACAGCGCCGCCATACGTCGTGAGCGGGAAACGAGAAAGGCGGGCTTCGACTTTATCTGCTCGAATCCTGACCAATTCAAAGCGTCTCGACGCGGAGGTCTGTGAAATGTCAGACATCCGCTCGATCAAAATGTACGAAATCTTCGGAGACGAGGACGATCTGAACACTCCCTGGCAGCGTGTCGAACTGGTCGAGCCCGACGTCTTCGTCCTTCCCGAACAGTCCGTCGAAGCCGCCAAGAAAGCACGCGGAGGGCCTTCGACCCGGATGCACCGGGCACCCGTTCCGCGACGCTGACAGAACAGGCCGTCCCCTCACCTCCCAACGCAGCCGGTTCTCGGGCACGGGCGTATCAAGGTGGCGATGAAGTGCGGTGGGACGACCGCTGACATACCGCCCGCCAATCGCCACAAACCCGAGGGCATGAGTCAGCGTCAAGGTGTTGCAGCACCTTGACGCTGATAGCCCAAGCCAAGAAAGGACATGATTCAGAGTATCATCGATTACTTCGTCGCAGAGTTTCACTCCAACGACTTCCTCGCCGCCGCCGTGGTCGCGGCGCCCTTGTCCATCCTGACCTTTGCTGCCCGAAGCCTTCCTTCGCAGATCTGGACGGCAATGAAGAGAACGGCCTCGATCGAGGTCCGTTTCAACTCCGACATGGACAACTACCAGATCATCCAGTCCTTCATTATGGAGAACATGGTCCGGCAATCCTTCTCCCGGACCTATCTCTATCAGTCCGACACCTATTGGGATCACCAGAAGAACGAGAACGTCGTCCGTCACCAGGGCCTGTCTGCAGGTTACGGAACGCACTACGGTCTCTACAAGGGCCGGCTCGTCTTCATTCACAGGACGCAGGAACAGTCGGACAACACCGCGAAGTTCAAGGAATACCTGACCATCACCTTCGTGACCCGGTCCCGCGACCTGGTTAAAATCTTCTCCGACGAGATCACTTCAAGGATCGAGCGCAGGGATGACTCCGACGTGATCTCCATGCGTGTGAATGACACGGATTACTGGAGGTCTCCGTCCAGCCTGCCAAAACGGGATTTGTCGACCGTAATCACCTCCGGGAATATCGGGGAGGAAATGGTCGCTCGGATCGAACAATTCGTTAAGGACGAGCCCCTCTATCGAAAGCGTGGTACGCCTTATCATGCCGGCATCATCCTCTCCGGTCCTCCCGGGACCGGAAAGTCGTCCCTGATCCACGCTGTCGCATCGGCGACTGACCGTTCGATCCTGTATCTCAACCTCGGCAGCCTGGAAGACGACAATGACCTGACCCAGCTGATGGGAACCTCGATCAACTGGAGGAGGTCCCTTCTCGTCATCGAGGACGCAGATGCAAGCAATGCCGACACATCCAGGCGCAAGGACGAGAAGAAGGACAAGTCTGGTGTCACCCTCTCGGCCCTGCTGAACGTCCTCGACGGTCTCCTGTCGCCTGACGGCCTGGTCTGCATCGCGACGACGAACCATCCGGAACGCCTTGATCCGGCGCTGCTGCGGACCGGGCGTTTCGACTGCCACTATGAGATCGGGCTACTCGACCTGGATGCCTTCGAACGGATGTGCGCCGTGTTCGATCACCCGGTGTCAGACGCCATGCGGTCCGCATATACGCCGATGACCGGCTCGGACATCCGCAAGATTCTTATGGAGTCCCAAGAGTACGCCAAAGAGGTCAGGCACAGCCTGTCCGGAGGAAACCATGTGGAAGGAGCTTGAAGGACGGCTTAGCCCAGGAGAAGGGCGACAGATTGGTATAGCACTTCTTGTTCTGTTCTGGCTGGTCGTGTACAAGATTGCCTGCTTTTCGGCGGTCTTATGAAAAGAAAACCCCGTTTCCTTTAATTACGGGTAACCACAGTTAAAGGAAACGGTTTTTATCAGGATTTCAGATCCTTGATGAAGAGAACGTCGAATTCTTCGTCCTCTTCCGTAGCTTCTCTGACGTACTTTCCGGTGACGACAGGGCAGGAGCATCTGTCAAGACGGTCTCTCCGCTCTGCGGCTTCCATGATCTCTCCGAGTAGGTTGTCCGAACACCCGGACCCATCATTCATCCCGAACTCTATCATGTCTCTGTCCCAGTCTTCTGGGACCACATGAACCAGTTGAACGGTGATTTCGACAACGACAGTTCTACTACGGACGACACAGCCTTTATGATGCTGTTCGCCGGTCCTGGCACCGCAATAGAGGCATTCCCCCCGAGCCCTGGAATATTCTTCGACAGGCCAATCGTCTCTATTCACAGAGAGCTTCCTTCCGTAAGGGAAAGAGTTAGGTCAACCTGTATAACTGACCGCTCGTAAGACTGCTCGGTGACAACCTTCAGGATAGGATAATCCCGATCCAGAAACCGGACCTTGTCTTCCAGCCGGAATCTTCCGATATCCTCCGGAACATCATATAAGGTCAGTTCCAGAACATCCCCAAACGCTCCAGCAAACATGCCGTAGGAAACGGAACCGGTGTGATCGACAACGTGAATCCGAACACCGTTTTCTTCCTTTATCACCACCGGTTCTCCATGTGCAATGCCTTCGCAATCGGGAAACGGGGCTTCCCTGCGTCTGTCAGACCCTGATAGCGCACGGTTGCCTGCTTGCCGATATAGTTCGAGGCATTTCTCAGGATCGTGTCGCAGACCTCTCTGGGCGCCTTGATCGTTGGAAAGAAGTCTTCGCCGGACTCGGTCCGGCAGTGCAGGGTCTTCGCAACCCCTGACCAGTTGCCTTCACCCGGCAAGACACCGAGAATCTCGAACTCGTCGTCGTCGAAGCGTTTCATCTTCAGCAGGTGAGGAGAACGCTTCCCGATCTGGTAGGGCGCGTCAATCCGGATCATCATGCCTTCGTATCCCTCGGACACATATTGGTCGTGCATGCCCCACAGGACGTCTTCGGTTGGGTTATCCACACGCCGTGTGCTCACAGGAACGCCGTAGACGAGCGAGAACTCATCCAGGGTGTCGAGCAGCCGCATGAAGCGTCCATGGAAGCCTGTGCGGCTCTCAGAGCCTTCGAAGACGCCGTCATAAACGTGATATTCCATGATTTTGGCTTCACGAATCTGTTCATCGGTCGGGTCCTGTTTCCGGCAGATCGACATCAAGCGCTGAAACTGGTCGCTGAGCGTGTGGGTGTAGAGTTCACCGTCCAGGACAGTAGCCGGACTGGCCGCGAAGATCGGGGCGAGTTCCAGCCAGATATGATCCACGGCGACGATCCTCTCGCCGGTGCGCGAGAACAGTCCGTCCTTCGTCGCGATGCAGCGCATGCCATCGAGCTTCGGCTGAACGAAGACAAGGGGAAGACTGTCTATCCTCTTGGGACTGAACGTCTTGGCGAGCATGGGCTCGAAAAAAGACGCACCAGACTTCGATATGTCTTCGTGGTAGCCCTCCTTTTTCTTCTTGGTCCACGCCGCCTCGGCCTCCTTGAAGGCCTGTCCGACAGCCGTGGTCGCGTTTGCCCGGCCTTCATTCTTCGGCTTCGCCTGTGTCCATTCGGACGCCACGATATTGGTACTTCCGACCACTCCTGTCAGAAATCTATACCGCCCGTTGAAGGAGTCGATCTCGACATCCCAGAACCTGGGTTTCCCTGTAGTGTCATACTTGTATAGCGTAGGGCACATGATCTGTCCTCGTCCTGTCACCAGAGAATGACCAGGAGAAAGGCAAGGAACACGATCTCGAACAGTCGAATGAGAGCTTTACCCATCAATCTGGTTCTCCTTTCCGTGGAAGGCTATAATATCCTTGCGATATGTCAATTATAAAAAGACCAGCTTGCATAGAAAGATCGTTTGACATGACATTTATGTGTGCTATGACGGGTGTACCGAACGCGGTTCACCCCCTCCGCCTTCGGTAATTGCGTGAAGGCACGGCGGCCTCCTCCCCTCGCAGGCCGTCGTGCCGACTTGCAGAAGTTTTGTGAAAGGACAGGAAATGGATCGGAAGTACATCGATAAGCGATGCGCCGTCCACCTCACCAAGACAAAGCATCCCCGGTACAATTGGCGAGTGTACTTCAGCGACCCAATAGACGGAAAACGCAAGGACAAGAACTTCAGGACAAAAGGGGATGCCGTCGACTGGATCGAAGGCGGTCTGCTTGAACTCGTGGAGAAAGCGGACAAAGGCGCCAAGGGGGAGTTCACATTCAGAAACGCACTCGTGTTCTACCGCGAGCAGGCTTCCATAGGCATCAACGGAAGGGCGCCTGTAGGTTCCTCCTACATAGGAAATCTTGAGCGGTACGAGCGTCTCCAGCTCGCGGATTGCCCTTTCCTTGATGACCCTATTGACGGCACATCCGAAGAAGACTGCTTTCGGTACATGCGAACGCTTAGGGAGAAGCAGACGGAAGTCGCGGCGAACGCGGCGAAATATATGAAGGCAGCGACCGAACTGGCAAAGCAGGAATTCCAGTGCTCTACCGATCCCCTTAAGGACGCCAGAACACCTCCCAAACGGTCGAAGACCAAGCGCGAGACGAACAAGCAGATATTGTCCAGAGCACAGGTGAGGGCGCTTCTGGATTATTTCAGGAACAAGCGTCTGGCGACAAAACGAGTAGCCTTTCAGAAGTCATTCCACAGGACGGAACTTTCGCTCTCCTTGGCGGCAATGACTGGCATGAGGATTGGCGAGATCGCAGCGCTTCGACTGGAGAATATAGATTTGAAGACCTGCTCGCTCGATGTCATCCACGCTTTCAAAGGTGAGGACGGGATTGGCAAACCAAAAACCGAAGCGGGCGTCAGGTCCATCCCGTTCGATCAGACACTGGCAGACCGGATATCCGAATATTGCGAGATGTGGAAAGTAAATTCCGGGCTTCTCCTCGCCCGAGACAGCGGGAAAGCGATTGATCGTCACAACATACAACGATCAATCAAGGCTGCGGTTGAGGAACTCGGTCTCCCGCCCACCGGCATGCACGGACTGCGGCACTATTACGTGTCGTGCCTTATCGCTGCCGGCGTGGACGCTAAAACGATCATCTACCGGACGGGGCACAAGGATTACGCCTTCACGGTCAGACTCTATGGTCATCTCATGATCGAACAGGATGAGAAGCCGTTCGTCGTTGTCGTCTAGCTTGCCCGGCGAATATTCCTTTCCATGAATTTGTCGATCTGACTGCGTGGGACGCGGCGTTTTTTCTTCACGACCACGCTCGGAAGGTCGTTCCGGTCCCACAGATTGGTGACCCATTTGGCATTCGCGTCCAGGATTCCCCATGCCTTGAAGTGCTCGACCGCCTGGTCGACATCAAAAAGCTGATCTTTGAGCATTATATACCCGAAAGTTTACCTGACTTTTGATACCAAAAGTCAGGTAAACCTGTCAAGGATCTACGTTCTTTTTACCGTTACACGTACATTTTAAAAAAGTAGTAGCAGGTTTCGGGGGGTTGTGTGGGGTTCACCCGTCTTCAAAAGAAAAGCCAAGCTTTCAAATATAGGTATCAATCCGATCCCTATATTTTTGTTCGTGGTTGTTTTTATTGAAGAAAAGTGGTGGGCGGTACTGGGATCGAACCAGTGGCCGCTACGATGTCAAGCAAGGGCTTGGGCGAGATAGCGTATGTTTCGCCCTTGTTTATAGGGAATTATTTCCCTCAGACGGAAATCCGTAACGGATTTGTAACGGGTTATGTTCCCTTTACTTTCCCA
>NZ_SRIO01000030.1 GCF_004684205.1 Candidatus Macondimonas diazotrophica | reverse complement strand
TACAAGGATTGGTCCTCCGAACTTCGTCCGAAAGACGAATGGTCCGTCCTGGACTGGGCTGAGGAGTACGAAGCCGAGGAGGTCCGGGAATTCACGAACATGGACGACGCTTTCGACTGGGCGGCGGCGAACCTGCGCATCGCGCTGTTTTGCCAGATGACCGTTCGGGAGTTCCAGGAAAGCGAGTGGATGACGCTGGAGGAAACCAGGCGATGGCTGGTGAGCGAAGGCGACGAAGAGGGCGAGATCGTTATAGAGGAGACCGCCTGGTGAACATCTCTGACCCTATCCGGGTCCTGTGGACCTCAGACCCTCATCTCCCGCACGGTGTTTTTGTCATCCTGTTCGAGGACGGTCGAAAACTCGCTCATGTCGTTGCCATTCAGGAACTTGCCGAGAGTCTGTGGGTCCGCGTAGAATCCGAAGACACCTCCATGTTTGGAGATCACCTCTTTTGGGACGTGGAGTTCCACAACTTCTCCATCACCAAAGTCGACGAGATTCCTGACATCACCGGACACAAGGAAGTATCTGTTCGCTGCGAGGCTTCTCTGGAGGATATTGATGACTGACGGTCAATTCCAGAAACTAATCAACAAAGCCCTGAAAATCTCAGACGCCTGTCGGGTTATCCAAGCGGAACTTTCTCGCGCATTCGAAGAAAGGTACGGGGCAACCTACAGCGACATTGACGCTGACGAATTGATCGACGCCTTTGATTACCTGGGTCTCGACAATCTAAGCGTAGCACAGGTCGACGAGATCATGCGCAAAAACGGGAGCCCCAGACTGTCATGAACCTCTCAGAAAAAGACAGGAAGCAGATCGCCTACATGTTTGCTTATAGCATCGAGCAGCCGGTTCTTCCTCGCGACCTGGAACACGCACTCCAACTCGAACGATTCTGTCAGGCCGGGTTCATGAAGCCTGTCGAGCAGGAAGCTTCCCGTCAGCCTGCCTATGTTCTGGAACCGGACACGGAGACAGCCTATGTCTGGACCGAGGCCGGCAAATATGCAGCAATGTGGCTTTGTATGGCACGTGTTGGGGCATCACACGTTCCGGCTCCCTTGCACCCTGATGTCGTGGTTCATGGGACCATGACAGGACGGGTTCATGGGTACAGGTCGGATGCCATTACCGAAGACAGCCTGGCCGACGCGGATTATTCGGAGATGGAGAAGCGGGTCATCGCATGGGATACTTCGGACGACGCCCCGAATAAAAAGAGTTGACATAATGGAATCCTTTTTGTAGGGTGTCTCCATCGCAGACAACACAGAAAGGAGCACATCTTGGATTTCATCTTCTCCGACAAGGACGCCACCACGCTCTCCACGCCTATCAAGGACGTGAATCAGGCCAAACTTTTTCTCCTGATGCTCGCCGCGAACGGTCTCCTGTTCATGAGTCTGCGCACCGGAATTGCGGGTCTGTTCCTTCTCCCGCATGCTGCGGCCCTGAAATGATCAGGGTACTCGACCCTCCGTCATTCAGGCGGAGGGTCCTTTTCTTGAATCGAACGAAATTTGTCGCCTTATGGTAGACGAACGTGACCTGGATCAAAAAAGTTGACATATTGGGTTTTTCGTGACACGAAGGATCATCGCACACGATATGAAAGGATACAAAATGGGTTACATAACCATCAGCTTCACAAATAGCGAAGGCCACTCGGTCAAAACGATTGAGCAGGCTGACAAAGTCTGGTTCCACTACGATGGAAACGGCTGCTTCGGCTGGTTTCTGACGCCTGAAGAGTGGAAGGACGAAGAGAGCCGCCAGCGTCGGATGAGCCGGGAAATGGAAAACACCGACCATCACGATGTCATCGCAATGGACATGTATTCAAGGTATAGAAAAAGCGACGTAAACGACTTATTTCTAAGAACAACATTTCCTCAGTACAAAGACACATTGTTCAAGGACAGTCGTTCTATGCGGTCTTTCCTTGTGAAAGATGGTATCATCCCAGACACTATCCACGGGTCAACGAATATCTTCCGGTATGTCAAAGGACTGAGTCTTATCGAATTGTGATCCAGTCATAATTCACATCCGTCTCAGTTCGTCACCGGTCAACAGATTGAGTTCGCCGAAGCCGCAATAGTCGCTTAATGCATCCTCGATGCCCCACGGTGCGTTGCGTGTGATCCACTGGCTCAAGGCAGCCGGGGATATGCCCATGCCATCCGCGATCATGTAGTCCGGTATGTCGGCATCCCTTGCCAGCTTGATGAGGAGAAGGCGGGACAGGAGACTGCAGTCGATCCGCAAGGTGCCATTGATCAGCCTCTGAATCGGTCGCTTGACGAAGAGGTCGTGCACGAGATCGGCACGGTCCTTGTCAGGCTTGCCCGGCTTTCTCTGCCTGGCGAGCCATTGCTGCAGGGCAGACCTTGTGATGCCGAGCACCTTCCCAACCTCGGTCATGGAGCGGCCCGCCCTGGCCATGTTCTCCACGCGGTCCATTCTGGTGGGCTGCTTTCGCAGGGACTGGGCACCGTTCATGTCACGCCTCCGTGGCGGTCTCTTCACTTTCTTGTCGTGGGTGTGGATCGATCATGGTCATGCGGTCCGGGCGGTCGAAATCCCACGCGTCGCCGTTCAGGGGGACGCCGTAATGGGACATGTCCTCGCGCAGGTGTTCGAGATATCTTTCGGCTCTTTTCCTGGACCACTTCCATGGAAGGCGACGGGACTCCACTTCGTCCGGGACGTCCCTGAACAGTCTCAGATCATGCTCGACAGCTGTCTCCATGTCTTCCAGTGGAAGTTCGACCACAGAGGCAGGGATATCAATGAACCTCAGAATAGTCACAGCACGCTCGACCGCAGTCTTGTAGAGCGCAAGGAAGCGTTCTCCGCTGTGTTCTCCTATTGGAGGGAATGGCGGGACAGAGAGATCAACCTTCGGCAGGCGAATGAGATAGGGAGCAATCTGCGTGAACCGGTATCGCTCCTGCTGAAGTGCAGTCGCATGCGCCACATGGAATGCCGCAACAAGATCGGCGCACAGAGAGGCCTTCCGGAGCGCGCGTTTGTGCTCGATAAGGAGAGGACGATCCTGGTTGTTGTGCCTGAATTGGTAGATGCGATCCTTCCCGACACCGAACATGGCGGAAAGATCGTCTGCGCTGAAGAAAGGCAGTCCGAGGGAATTGGTGACAACGAGCAGAGAGTCAGGCGACAAGGTGCACCTCGTTACAGAAATCAACAAAGATCGGTCAACCTAACCTGGCGAGGACATCCTGTCAAGGTCTGTCGGGTCGTCCCTACAACACTGAGAGACATCAGTCAGCACGCCTTACAGAACGAAATTTCCCCAAATTTCTGTAATTACAGAAATCTGTAATGCGGAGTAGTAGGAGTCAGACAGCCCCCCTCTATAGGGCTGAATTTCACGATTCTCTGTAATTTACAGAAACCTGTAATTATTTTGCACGGAAAACGCTTCCAGCGAAGAGTGCGAGAGCTACAGAAATCTGTAAATTACAGAGAATCGTGAAATTTTCACCTATATGTCTAGGGGGAATCACTCCTACTACTCCTCACTTAGTTTGTTAAATTACAGGAGTCTGTAATGAGTCTGTTAAATTACAGGAATCTGTAATCAAGGTCATGAATTCACCTTCATCCTCAGAGGGACGCCAGAAGTTACGCCGCAAGGCGGAACTTGATTCTTGGGCGCGGATTTCACGGCGCGACTGACCTGGCGGGGCGTTCTGCTTGCGGATGTTTCTGAACAGACGTGGCGAACGCTGATCCTGTGCCGTTCGCTTTAATGAACGCTTGAACTGCCGCACTCGTGAACTTGCGGATTCATGAATTCACGGACTCACGAACTGTCGAACTCACGGATTCGATTGTCCCCGCGCCGCAGCGCGCAGCGCGAGGAGGGGCGAAGCCCCAGCGGGTGTCAGCCAAACCTAACTTGACAAAGCATGGTTGACCTAACATAATCCGAGATAATCAGAGAGCAGGAATCTCCTTTGTCCCAGACACCTTCAGCTGCCCTGCCGGACCTTCCTTCAGAGCGTCCGTCCCGCCTCGACATTGAAGTCCGGCGCGAGACTGCGAGAGTCCTTCTCCGTGATTTTCGTGACTGGATGCAGACGCGTCATGCGTGGTTTCGTGATGACGGCCTTCTCCTCAACGAACTGGCAGATTGCCTGAAACATGTCGATCCGTTCAAGGCAATGCACGAGGCTGTGGTGCTCCATGGCTGGCCTGGCGACTATGAAGGTGTCGAACTGTTCCGCCGGAGCGCTGCCCCACTTCGGAAAGTGGTCGAAAGACTCACCCAGAGATGGATCGTTTCGACAGGCATTCGTTTCCCTGCCAGGGCAGACGACACCGTTACCTATCTCAGGGACAGCGCCGGCCTGAAAGTTCGCCAGACAGGCGTCGTGATTACCGTCGACAGGAACACAGCGACAGCGGTCCTTCGTGTCATCTGGAACGGTAAGAAAAACGAAGCCGTCCGGATCAACGCAGAGGATGTCTGTTCTGTGACGCCTGCCGTGACTGTCTCTTCTCCTTCCCCTGAACCCATTGGTGGCGGAACCGCTGCCTAGAGGATAAATGGCCAGATCCATCTTTGCCATCGACCCCGGCAAGTCAGGTGCAATTTCCCTCCTACAGACCAGTTATGACGGGACCCAGCTCCTGTCTGTGTGGGATATGCCTATCGATTCCCACACAGGGGACCCGGCTGCATATGCCCTGCATGCCATCCTGAGAAACGCCGATCCATCGGACACTGTCTGTTATATCGAGCAGGTCGGAGCACGTCCGGATCAGGGTGTGGTTTCGACATTCAATTTCGGGCTTGGCTACGGCATCTGCCTTGGCGCTGCGGCGATTGCCGGCCTGCCCATCGTCCTGGTCAAGCCGAATGTCTGGAAGCCGAAAATGCGCATCGCGCCAGGTGGGACCAAGACCCAGAAGAAGGCGCGCGCCATGGCCCGCGCAACGCTGCTGATGCCCGGGTGCGACGTCTTCTGGCCGCTCAAGAAGCATGACGGTCGGGCGGAGTCCGCGCTCATCGCGGCCTATGGCGCGCTGAAGGAAGGCGTGCCTTGCACTCAACTCAAGCCGTGGAGGTTGAACGGGGATGCCGTTTGAGAAGCCCTTCGACCCGAGGAAGATGTCGCGACGGGAGCGGGACATCCTGCGTCGGGATCTGACTTCGACTGTCGCCTCGGCATATCAGGCACGCGAGACTTCGATGGAACGGTTCATGGGGGCGATCAACGCAGATTACCCTTCTCCGGAAGAGATCGAGGATACGCGATTCCGTTACCTCACGGCCTGCGAGGCCCATGCCGACGCCCTTATCGGACTGAGGGGTGTCTTGATCACCTTCAAGCGCGATCGAGGCCGTGGCGGATGACCGAAGGCGTTCCGAACAAGGACATCCCTCTCCAGAACGCGCGGCACGAGCTTTATGCCCAGCATCGCGCGCTCGGTATGCCTGGCCTGGATGCGTGTGCTGCATCCGGGTTTCAGCGCAGTTCTGATCTCGCCATTCGTCTCGATGAGCGCCCGGAGATCATGCTCCGCATGCAGTTTCTCAGCGAGCTGAGGAACCAGCAGATCGCGGATCGCAGGCGTCAGGCCGAACAGCACAACGAGGCAAGCGAACTGGGAGTGACGTCCAGGTGGGTACTGGAGCGCCTCAAGGACAATGTCGATCTCGCCCAGGATGCAGGCCAGTTCGGAGCGGCGAACTCTTCCTTGAAGCTCATTGCCGACCTCATCGGAATGAAGGCCGGGGACAACAGCAAGCCCGCAGAGGCCCAACCGGCGCTTCCAGGAGACCGCCTGGACGAGTTCGCCAGGGCCTTGAACGATCTTGATCTCGGAGACATCGACGACGGTCAGTTCATGCTGGACGAACTGGATGCCTCCGATGACGAGGCCCTGCAGCAGGCGCTCAGCGAGATCCCCGAAGACGATCCTGAAGACCTTCCCTTTCTCAACCCCGGAGAAGACAAATGAACCGTATCAACCCCACTGTCGAGGAGATCGACGAGGCCACGGTCGAGATCAACCGGCTGTATGGCATCACGGTCGGCGCCATGATCCACGGACGAGACATCGATCCGCAGGACTGGGAGATCATGTGTGCCCTGACCGAGCACGACAAGGGTGATAATGTCGGCCATGTCAGTCAGGAACTGGCACGTCTGCTCGAAGTCGCCAAGAACGAGAAGTGGGCCGCACGCGTGCGCGCCTTCGCTGCACCGGATTATGTCAATTAACGTCACGGACATCTCGATTCGATCCCAGAGGGTTCTTGCCGAACTGGAAAGCGAACTGATCTGGCTCCGAAATTGTTCGGACAAGTTCGCGCATCCTGCTCATTACCGCAGGGAAGTTGACCGGTTCAGGACTCTGATGGGCAGGATCGGAATGCCGCCAGATTCCGACTACTCGCAGGCGGTCAGTGCGATCCGCCGCCTGATTCTGGAAATCCAACACCAGTTCGCCAAGGACTTCGCCTGGAAAGCCTTTGATGGTGTTTTCGATCCGACCGACAGCGACCCGGATACAGACAACAGCGTCGCCTGACGCAGAAAGGACATGCCAAGCCCCTTCCCGTGGGAAAGGCGGATGGAGATCAGGTCGGGAATCGACAAGGCCTTCGACCTCCTTGACCGCCTGAACACCCATCTCACAACCGGTGCGAAACTGCATCCAGCAGCACGGGAAGCCATTGTCCGGCTGGCGGGTTCGACCGATCCGGAGGCCATGGTCAAGGCCATAACGGCATTCGCCGAGGGTATGAAGGCGGACTATGTCCGGCGCATCACCGACACAGCCTCGCGTGATCTAGGCGCCTTCGCCGAGGTCATGAATTACGACCAGCCGCCAGCCTATCACCACCAGTTCATCTGCGACCACCTGATGATGGCAGAACGCGGCGAGCTGACCCATTTCACCCTGTCGGCCCCACCCGGACACGCCAAACCGATCTGGGAAGACAGCAGGGTCATCGCCAAGCTGGACAAGGATTACAAGACGAAGAAGGGCAAGTATTTCGGCAAGAACCAGTACGGCAAGAAGACCACGCTGAAGGATGTCGAACCCGGCTGGCTCGTCTGGACCCACAAGAAGCGCTGGAAGAAAGTCACCGAAGTACACGAGCAGGGCGTCCTTCCCGTCCTGGTCATCATCACCAATGCCGGATCGGTGCTCAGGGCCGAACAATCACACCCTCTTCTGACGTCTCGGGGATGGGTCGAGGCTGGCGCCCTGCAGGTCGGCGACCGAATCTTGACCACCAGTCCGTCGGAACGGGTCAACGCCTTCAAGGAAGTCGAGTTCTATGATGGAACGGTCTACACGACCGAGACGGTCATGCATGTAGGTCATGGCGGACATGTTCCATGTCGATGCCTGACGGTGGAGGAAGACGCGTCTTTCGTCGCCGAGGGCCTCATCGTCCACAATTCGACCTATGCCTCGCACCTCTTCGGTGCCTGGTATATGGGCAACCATCCCGATGACCGTTTCCTTCAGGCCGGCAACACCCAGAGCTTCGTGGACGACAATATCTCCGCCAAGGTGCGGGGATACCTGCGCGAACCTGTCTATCAGGCCGTTTTCCCCGAGGTCACCATCTCGCGGGAGAAGTCCTCTCTTAAGAATTGGCGGATCGAGGGTCGCAAGGGAGACTATACAGGCCGTGGAGTCGGCGGTGCTATTGCAGGCCTTCGTGCGAACTATGCCAATGTCGATGACCCGATTGCTACACGCGAGGCCGCAGAGAGCGAAAACGAGCGGGAAAAGACGTGGAACTGGTTCGAAGACGACTTTTCCACACGCCTTCTTCCGGGCGCCCCCATGTCGATTATCGCGACCAGATGGCACGAAGATGACATCATAGGCAGGCTCAAAGCCCGCCAGAAGGATAAAAAAGATGACAAATGGGAGTTCATTAACCTTCCGGCAATCGCCGAAGAGGACGATCCTCTGGGACGGGCGCCGGGTGAAGCGCTTTGGCCTGAGTTTTTTACGTTAGAATTTCTAATGGATCTGAGGGCGGAGTCGAGTGGTAAAAAATGGAATTCCCTCTACCAGGGCCACCCCTTCGACGCCGATGGCGGCGTGTTCAATATCGAGTGGATGGCCCGCTACAAGACCTTGCCGGACGCAGATCAGATCAAGAAGGTGACGATCTCGGTCGACTGTGCCCAGAAACCGACCCAGCGGTCCGACTACACGGCGATCTCGGTCTGGATCGAGAGCCATATCGGCAAGCACTACCTGGTCAACATGGTCCGCCGGCGGATGGAATTCACCGATATGGCGAGGACCATCAACCTTCTGGCCCGGCGCTATGGTGCGCATGAAATCCTCGTCGAGGAAGGCGGCGCCGGCGTGCAGTACATCCAGACCCACTCAGGCCGCGACGGACGCAAGCGCAAGGCGCCGTGTCCAGTGACGCCGATCCCGCTGAGCCCGGTCAACACCAAGGCCTTCCGCCTGGATGGCTGCGTTCCGATGATCAAGGCCGGCGA
>NZ_SRIO01000029.1 GCF_004684205.1 Candidatus Macondimonas diazotrophica | reverse complement strand
AGAACCTCGTCGGCGACTATGCCCATCGCCACCGCGTCAAACCCGGTATTACCGGCTGGGCCCAGATCAATGGTTGGCGCGGTGAGACGGACACTCTGGACAAGATGAAGATGCGTATCCAATACGACCTGGAGTACATCCGCAACTGGTCCTTGTGGATGGATTGCCGGATCATTCTGGCTACGTTCACCAAAGGCTTTGTGGGTCAGAACGCTTACTAGAGCACTCCTAATCCCGAGCACAAAAAAAGCCATCAAACGATGGCTTTTTTTGTTATTCCGATATTTATTTTGGCAGTAGTGGTTGCCACCAGTCCTGATTTTCCAGATACCAGTCCACGGTTTTCACCAGGCCCTGCTCAAAGTCTACGCTGGGTTTGTAGCCAAGCTCATCGCGGATCTTTTTGGCATCGATGGCGTAACGTCGGTCATGGCCGGCGCGATCGGTGACAAAGGTGATCAGCTCTTTGCTGGATTGCCCATTGGCCATAGGGCTGGCACTGAATTGCTCTTTCAACTCGGGGCGACGGCTGAAGATGCTGTCCATGGTTTCACACAGCACGTTCACCAGGGAAAGGTTATCCCATTCGTTTTCGCCGCCAACGTTGTAGGTTTCTCCCACCACGCCTTGCTCCAGGATCAAACCGATGCCGACACAGTGGTCCTTCACATACAACCAGTCCCGGATGTTTTTGCCGTCACCGTAAATGGGCAGGGATTTGCCGTGCAGAATATTGGTGATGCACAGGGGGATCAGCTTTTCAGGAAAGTGATAGGGCCCGTAGTTGTTGGAACAGTTGCTGGTGGTGACGGCGAGGCCGTAGGTGTGGTGATAGGCGCGCACCAGATGATCCGAGGCGGCCTTGCTGGCGGCGTAGGGCGAATTGGGCGCATAGGGCGTGATCTCGGTGAAGGCGGGATCCGCGGCCCCGAGCGATCCGTACACCTCGTCGGTGGACACATGATGGAAGCGGTGTGCGGGGACGCGCTGTTCGGTCAGCCAGACCTGGCGCGCCGCTTTGAGCAGGCTGTGCGTGCCGTTGACGTTGGTGTCGATGAAGGCGTCCGGGCCGTGGATGGAGCGGTCGACGTGGGATTCGGCGGCGAAATGGACCAGCGTGTCGATGGCCTCGGCGCGCAACAGGTCGCTGACGAGCGCGGTATCGCGGATGTCGCCATGGACGAAGTGCAGCTCTGGACGATCGCGCACGGGGTCGAGATTCGCCTGATTGCCGGCGTAGGTCAGCGCGTCGAGCACGACCAGGCGGCTATCAGTATGTGTGCCCAGCCAGTGGTGCACGAAATTGGCGCCGATGAAGCCGGCGCCACCGGTGACGAGCAGGCGGCGTGGCGTGTGGGTCGGGGCGGGATCGCGGGGCGGAGTCATCATGCTGCGCTCTCGGAGGTTTTCCAGGCGGTCAGGGTTCGGGTCAGGCCGATGCGCCAGTCGGGTGGCTTGAGACCAAAGGTCCCTGCGAAACGGGCGCCATCCAGTACCGACCACGCCGGGCGCCGCGCCGGTGTTGGATGGGCGGCGGTGTCGATGGCTTCGATCGGGACGGCTGCGGGCAGAAGTCCCTGGGTCACGGCTTCACGGACAATGATTTCGGCGAAGCCGTGCCAGCTCACCGCCGGCGCGCCGGCATAGTGATAGGTGCCCCAGGCCAGCGATTCACCCCCGGCAATGCGGCGGGCGAGCGTGATCAAGGCCTCGGCGAGATGCCCGGCCCAAGTGGGGCTGCCGACCTGGTCGTCGATGATGCGCAGGGCGCCCCGTTCGCGGGCGAGGCGCAGCACGGTGCGCACGAAATTGGCGCCGTGGGCGCCGAAGACCCAGGCCGTCCGCAGGACGAGATGTCGCGGCAGGGCGCTGCCGATGGCCTGTTCTCCGGCGAGCTTGCTCGCGCCATAGGCATTGATCGGGTCCGTCGCGTCCGCTTCGCGCCAAGGCCGCCGGCTTTGGCCGTTGAATACATAATCGGTTGACACATGCAGGAGCGCAGCGCCAGTCTGGGCGCATGCGCGGGCCAGCGTGGCAGGCGCCTCGGCATTGGTGGCAAAGGCGAGATCGCGCTCGGTTTCGGCGCGATCCACGGCGGTATAGGCTGCGGCGTTGATCACGACCTGTGGGCGCAGGCGCATGAACGTGGCGTGTACGGCGGCCGGGTCGGTCAGGTCTAGCGCAGCGCGGGGCAGGCAGACGGCTTCATTGGGCCCCAGGCGCAGGGACAGTTCGCGGCCGAGCTGACCACCGGCACCGGTGACGAGGATGTTCATGTCGCCCCCGGATAGGCGGGCAGGCGATCGGCGGCGATGTCGGCGAGTCTCGGCAGCCGGGCATCCTTGTCGGAGACGCGCAGCGGCGCGTCCAGTGTCGGCCAGGGGATCTCCAGCGCCGGGTCGTCCCAGCGGACACCGCCCTCGCTCGCCGGATGGTAATAGTCGGTGCAGCGATAGATGAAGTCGGCGACTTCGGACAGCACCAGAAAGCCATGGGCAAAGCCCGGCGGAATATACAGCTGGCGGTGGTCAACATCGTCCAGTTCCACAGCAAACGACTGCCCGAAGTGGGGTGAGCCGCGGCGGATATCCACGGCGACATCCAGAACCCGCCCACGGGCAACGCGCACCAGCTTGCCCTGCGGCTGCTCGAGCTGGTAGTGCATTCCGCGCAGAACGCCCTGTACCGAACGGGAATGGTTGTCCTGGACGAACGGGGTGGTGATACCGTGTTCAGCCAGCGCGTTCTCGCGGAAGGTCTCCAGAAAAAAACCGCGCGTATCGCCGTGGACTACCGGCTCGATGAGGAGCACGCCGGGCATCGCGGTTGTGCTGATCTTCATGTGGCGCTGCCCTGGCTGACCAGCTCGATCAGATAGCGCCCATAGCCGTTCTTTTTCAGCGGTTCGGCGAGGCGCAGCACCGCCTCGGTGTCGATCCAGCCTCGCCGGTAGGCGATCTCTTCGGGGCAGGCGATCTGCAGTCCCTGGCGCGCCTGCATCACCTGGACAAAATTGGCTGCGTCCAGCAGGGAATCATGGGTGCCGGTATCGAGCCAGGCTTGACCCCGGCCCAGCCGCTCCACGCGCAGGGCGCCATCGGCCAGATAGGCGTTGTTGAGGTCGGTGATCTCGAGCTCCCCGCGGGCCGAGGGGCGTAATTCAGTGGCGCGGGCCGGCGCGGTTTCATCGTAGAAGTAAAGCCCGGTGACGGCGTAGTTCGAGCGCGGCCGCGCCGGCTTTTCCTCGATTGATCGGGCCCGGCCCGTGTCGTCGAATTCCACCACGCCGTAACGTTCCGGATCGCGAACCCAATAGCCGAATACCGTCGCACCGTTCGGCTGCGCATGGGCGGCGGCCAGCGATTCGGCAAGGCCATGACCGAAGAAGATATTGTCCCCGAGCACCAGCGCCGAGGGCGCGCCGTCAAGGAATGTCTGGCCGATCAGCAGCGCTTGGGCGATGCCGTCGGGTTGGGGCTGCGCCGCATAGTGCAGCGTCATGCCCCATTGGCGGCCATCGCCGAGCACGCGCGCGAAAGCTTCGGCGTCGTGAGGTGTGGTGATGATCAGGACCTCGCGGATGCCGGTCAGCATCAGCGTGGACAGGGGGTAGTAGACCATCGGTTTGTCATAGACCGGCATAAGCTGCTTGCTCACCCCAACCGTGAGTGGATAGAGCCGGGTGCCGGAGCCGCCGGCAAGCAGGATGCCTTTGCGCGGTGTCGAGTTGGACATGAGCATGGGGGCGGCTCTTTCATGGGCGGATAGAGCGACATCTCGTGATGCGAATGAGCGTTAGCCGGGATCCGTGTCGTCGATGGCCTCGCATAACAGATGCAGGATCAGGATATGCATTTCCTGGACGCGTGCGGTTCGGGTCGCGGGGACGATCAAGGCCTGATCGACCAGGTCGGCCATGGCGCCGCCATCCCGCCCCAACAGTCCCAGCGTGCCGATGTCGTGCGCGCGGGCGGTCTCGACGGCGCGCACGACATTCGGCGAATGGCCGGACGTGCTGAGCGCGAGCAACAGATCACCGGACTGGCCAAGCGCCTCCAGTTGGCGTGCGAAAACCGCATCGAAGCCGTAGTCGTTGCCGATGGCGGTCAGCGCCGAGGTGTCGGTGGTCAGGGCGATCCCAGCGAGCCCGCGGCGTTCGCGTTCGAACCGGCCTGTCAGTTCAGCGGCGAAATGCTGGGCGTCGGCTGCCGAGCCGCCATTGCCGCAGGCGAACACACGTCCACCCCGGCGCAGCGTCTGGGTGATGGACTCGGCCGCGCGCAGGATTTCGGGCGCCATGGCGCTCACGGTCTCGAGTGCGGCGCGGTGTTCGGTAAGGCTTTGCTGGATCAGTGACGAGGACATCGGCTTGCTCGGCGGCCTGGGTGGACGATCGGGCGCATGAGTGTATCAGTCTGCGCAGCGTTGTCAGGGCACGCTACCGCCCTGCGATTGCCGTCCCGCGGGTCTCGCATGCCGTGCATGGCGATCACGTCGGCGGGTCAGGTGCCGGCGCGCCGCAGTTGATGTTCCGGCAGGGCCAGACGCTGGGTCCGGCCGAGCAGTTCCATGAGCACGATGACCCGCGCATCGCCGTTGCGCGCCGCAAAGACCGCGCGCAGTCCGGCAAAAGGCCCGTCGGTCACCTCCAGCGCATCGCCGGTCTGCCAGTCGCCCAGCTCCGGGATGCCGCCCCGCTCGTCCTGTTCGCGCAGCTGCTCCACGAACCCTTCCGGGAGCGGTGCGGGGCCTGCGCCAAAGCGGACCAGTCCCACCACGCCATGGGTCGAGCGGATGGGCGCGGTGTTCTGGGTCGTGAGGTCGAGACAGGCGAACAGGTAGCGCGGAAACAGGGCCACCGCCATGGACACGGGACGCCGACGGATCAACCGCCGTTCGCGGATGCGTGGGAGGTGGCAGTCATAGCCCTGACGCTCCAGGTGGCGCAGCGCAGTTTCCTCCTGGCGCGGCTTGGTCTGGATGGCATACCAGCGGGCCATCAGGGCGACTCCCTCGGGGTGGCGGTTGCGGGATCCGTGGCCGGTTTGGGTTGCTCGGGTTCAGGGGCGATGCCGAGCGCGGCCAGTTCATCCTGCAAGGCACGAATTTCAGCCTGAATGGTTTCGTACTCCGCGCGCTTGCGGCGCAAAAAATGCACCGTGGCCCATGCTTTGGCCTCGACGCCCGCGGGTGTCAACAAATAGGTGTAGTGTCGCTTGTCGGGATTGCGGCGGAAGTTGCCGAGTTTGACGTGGCCTTTTTCGATGAGCGCGCGCAGGCAATAGTTGATCTTCCCGACGCTCACGCCCATCTCCAGCGCCAGCTCGCGCTGTGTGACCGCAGGATTCTGCGCCAAGCGTTGCATGAGGCGGTAGCGGACTTCTTCGGAGGTCATTACCGACTCCGTTCAGGGCTTGAACGCAGGCTAGCGCAGCGACTCTCTGGGCGCAAGTCGCGCCGATCGGGGCGTCGTTTCCGCGCGCCACGCGTCGCCAAATTTGGGCGCGGAAGGGCCTATGGGGCATGCCGGCAGCCCTATGACGCGCGCCTGATCATTCAGGTGTGGTGCAACGGATACATTTGAAATCGGTCGCTTGTTTCAGGTAAGAGGGGGGCGGTTTTGCCAATGCCTGGTTTTCGCCGCGTGCGGCTGCGCAGTCGGACCACAGATGGCGCATGGCGCGTATTTGGCGCGCGGATGTCAGCGCTCGGTCACTTAAAGTGAATGGTTTTTTGAGCGGTAGTTCAAACAGAAACGGGGGCGCCGGGAGCCGAGGAATTGAAGGATGTGACTGGTGTGGATTGCGTGGCAATTCGGGATGTCGATTCTGCAGGTGTGGCGTGTTCTTTTCAGGGCACCAAAAAGCGGCTACTCTTGGTGCCTAAAATGAAGTTGGTAATTTTTTGGATGGTGAGGGAATTTTGTGGAAAAAGTAAGAAAAAAGCGCGCCAAGTACACGCCTGAGTTTGTCGATTCAGTGGCCGACAAGCTGCGCGGCATGCCGCCTGTCGAAGCGCCGAAGAAGGCGTCCGAGTTGAACAAGCAGGAAGCGATCAAGCGGCTGTCCAAGGAAATCCGCGCGATGCAAAAACGTGGATACACCATGGAAATGATCGCGAATGTACTCAAGTCGGAAAACATTACGGTCAGTGTCGCCACGCTGCGTAACTATCTCCAGGTCTCGCGTGGACGTCCGCCGGGAACCACCCGTCGCGGGCGGCGCAGCGCAGCGGCCCCCGAGGGCAGCGTTTCGGAATGAGTCGAATGTGCGCCGGGCGTTCGGGATGCGAATGCCTGGCGCGACCTTCCACGTGCAAGTGCCCGGCTTTTTCGGGTGAGCTGTCCCGAGGTGTCAGCTTGCAGGGTGATGCGCTGTGTCGAATGCTGGCATGATGAATCCACAGTATGCGAGCGAGCGGGGCGTCATGAAAATGCGGGAAAACATGGACAGGGTCCGTGGCTGGTCGTTGGGGCTGCTGGTCGCAGTGGGGTTAGGATCCTGCGCGGCCAAGCATCCGGAGCCGCCGATTCAGGCGCCGTTTCCCGCGCCGGATGTGCGCGCGCAATCGACGTTGGTGCCGCCGGTGACCTTCGTCGGCGAACTGCCGTGCAAGGCCTGCGGCGGCATGCGCCGGACGCTCACGCTGCTCGGCGACGGCACCTATCGCCTGCGGCAACAGTACGAGTCGGCGCATGGTGGCGAGGGGATCGTTCTGCATGAAATCGGCCGTTGGCGGCTCGAAGGACGGCGCTTGACCCTGCGTGGCGAGAGCGGTCGCACCGGCGATTATCATCTGGCCGATTCCACCCGGCTCGAGCAGCTCGGCCGGGACGGCGAACCGCTCACTGGAACCATGGCCTATAGTCTCAGCCGCGCGGCGCGTGTCGATCCCATTGCTGAATCCATGCGCGTGACCGGCATCTTCAATGCGCGGAGCGGGACGCTGGCCTTGTGCGGAACGGGTCAGGCGCTGCCGGTGTTGTCCGAATCCCGCGAGATGGCGGCGCTGCAGCAGGCGGCCCGTGAATCGGCCAGCGAGGTCGGGCTTTGGGTATCCGTCCAGGCCGAATGGGTCGAAGCGCAACGTCGTGGCGCCGCGCGTGGCCAGCAGGCGCTGCGCATCGAGCAGCTTCTGGGCAGTCGCCCGGGCCAAAGCTGCCCGGCGACCTATACGCCGGGGCCGGCGGCCTGAGCCGGATCGCCGACCGGCTTGGCCGCAGGCGGCTCCTGCGGCTATAATCGCCGATCTTTTCCCGAGCTGCCGCGGATCCCGAGGATGAGACTGACCGAGGAAGCGCTGACCTTCGACGACGTACTCCTGCTGCCGGAGTATTCTGAAGTCCTGCCGCGCGAAGTCAGCTTGCGCACATCACTGACCCGCGAAATCGACCTTAATGTGCCGCTGATCAGCGCGGCCATGGACACCGTCACCGAGGCGCGCCTGGCCATTGCGCTGGCGCAGGAAGGCGGCATCGGGATCGTCCACAAGAACATGTCGATCGAACGCCAGGCGGCGGAAGTCGCTCGGGTGAAGAAGTTCGAAAGTGGCGTCATCAAAGATCCCATCACCGTCCGTCCCGACCAGAGCATCCGCGAAGTGCTGGCGCTGACCCGCGCTCACGGCATTTCCGGGTTGCCCGTCGTGGACGGCGAAAACCTGGTCGGCATCGTGACCGGCCGCGATCTGCGCTTCGAAGACGAACTCGACAAGCCCGTGGCCAGCATCATGACACCCAAGGAGCGGCTGGTGACGGTGCGCGAAGGTGCGGACACGGCTGAAGTCATCGAGTTGCTGCACGAACACCGCATCGAGAAGGTGCTGGTGATCAACGAAGGCTTCCAGCTGCGCGGCCTCATCACGGTCAAAGACATCCAGAAAGCCAGCGATTTTCCCAATGCCTGCAAGGACAGCCAGGGCCGCTTACGCGTCGGCGCAGCGGTCGGCACCAGTGCGGAAAGCGACGAGCGGGTGGCAGCCCTGATCGATGCCGGCGTCGACGTCATCGTGGTCGACACGGCGCATGGCCATTCCCGCGGCGTTATCGAGCGGGTCCGCCTGCTCAAGCGGCGGTATCCGGGGCTGCAAGTGGTGGCCGGCAACGTGGCCACGGCCGAAGCCGCCCTGGCGCTGGTCGAAGCCGGCGCCGATGCGGTCAAGGTGGGCATCGGACCGGGTTCGATCTGTACCACACGCATCATCGCCGGTGTCGGTGTGCCGCAGATCACGGCGGTCGCCAATATCGCGACGGCCCTGCGGGATAGCGGGATTCCGGTCATCGCCGATGGCGGCATCCGCTTTTCGGGCGATCTGGCCAAGGCTATCGTCGCCGGCGCCCATTGCGTGATGATCGGCGGCATGTTCGCGGGTACCGAAGAGGCCCCCGGCGAGGTCGAGTTGTTCCAGGGCCGGTCCTACAAGTCCTATCGCGGCATGGGGTCGGTTGCGGCCATGCAGCAGGGCTCTAAGGATCGCTATTTCCAAGACACCACCGACGAACTGGAAAAGCTCGTTCCCGAGGGTATCGAAGGCCGCGTGCCGTATAAGGGCAGCGTTCTGGCCATCGTGCATCAGCTCCTGGGCGGCCTTCGAGCCAGCATGGGCTACACCGGCTGCAACGACATCTCGCAGATGCGCACGCGACCCCGCTTCGTGAAGGTGACGCAAGCCGGTATGCGCGAAAGTCATGCTCACGATGTCGTGATCACCAAAGAGCCGCCGAACTACCGCGTCGACGTGGGCTGATCCGTTTCTCTTTCCGCGCCGGCATGGCCCGGCGTCCCCTCCTGCGTCTGGAGCGCTGCCATGGCGGATATCCACGCCGACCGCATCCTGATTCTCGACTTCGGCTCCCAGTACACGCAGCTGATCGCCCGGCGCGTGCGCGAGCTCGGCGTCTACAGCGAGATTCACCCCTGGGACATGGACGAGGCGTCGCTGCGCGCCTTCGCGCC